>NZ_RCOD01000072.1:50323-84470 GCF_004307505.1 Pseudomonas sp. Sample_11 | reverse complement strand
GCCGGACGCAGCAGCCTGCTGCGCGCAGGAGTCAGCATGGCCCACCCGTTTGAAACCCTCACCCCCGATCTCGTCCTGGATGCCGTTGAAAGCATCGGTTTCCTCAGCGACGCGCGCATTCTGGCGCTCAACAGCTACGAAAACCGTGTGTATCAGGTCGGTATCGAAGACTCCGAGCCGCTGATTGCCAAGTTCTATCGTCCGCAGCGCTGGACCAACGAGGCCATCCTCGAAGAGCACCAGTTCACTTTCGAACTGGCCGACATCGACATTCCGGTGGTAGCGCCGCTGATCCATAACGGTGAAACCCTGCATGAGCACGCCGGTTTCCGCTTCACCCTGTTCCCGCGCCGTGGGGGCCGCGCGCCGGAGCCGGGCAACCTTGATCAGCTGTATCGCCTCGGCCAGTTGCTCGGGCGCATGCATGCGGTGGGCGGTACCAAGCCGTTCAAGCACCGCGAAGCCCTCGCGGTGCAAAACTTCGGCCATGCCTCGCTGAACACCCTGCTCGAAGGCAATTTCATTCCAAAGAGCCTGCTGCCGGCTTACGAGTCGGTTGCCCGCGACCTGCTCAAACGCGTCGAAGATGTCTACGCCGCCACGCCGCACCAGAACATCCGCATGCACGGCGACTGCCACCCCGGCAACATGATGTGCCGCGACGAAATGTTCCACATCGTCGACCTCGACGACTGCCGCATGGGCCCGGCGGTGCAGGACATCTGGATGATGCTTGCCGGCGATCGCCAGGAATGTCTCGGGCAGTTGTCGGAATTGATGGACGGCTACAACGAATTCCATGATTTCGACCCGCGCGAACTGGCACTGATCGAACCGTTGCGCGCCCTGCGCCTGATGCACTACAGCGCCTGGCTGGCGCGACGCTGGGACGACCCGGCGTTCCCGCACAGCTTTCCATGGTTTGGCACGGAGCGGTATTGGGGCGACCAGGTGCTGGCGTTGCGTGAACAGTTGGCGGCACTGAATGAAGAACCGCTGAAACTCTTCTGATCAAAGATCAAAAGATCGCAGCCTTCGGCAGCTCCTACCTTGGAATGCATATCCCTGTAGGAGCTGCCGAAGGCTGCGATCTTTTTGCTTTCTGACACGACACATCTATACAACCTCCTTACAATCCTTTCTTTGTCAGCTGCCCGAGCAAGGATTCTGCATGCAAGCCGCCAACCCGCGTCGCGGGTACATTCTGGGCCTGAGCGCCTACATCATCTGGGGCCTGTTCCCGATCTATTTCAAAGCCATTGCCGAAGTCCCGGCCGTCGAGATCATCATCCATCGGGTACTGTGGTCGGCGCTGTTCGGTGCGTTGCTGCTGATGGTGTGGAAACACCCGGGCTGGCTGCGCGAGTTGCTCGACAATCCCAAGCGCCTGGCGATTCTGGCTCTGAGCGGCACGCTGATCGCGGCCAACTGGCTGACCTACGTGTGGTCGGTGAACAACGGTCGGATGCTCGAGGCGAGTCTGGGTTATTACATTAATCCGCTGGTCAACGTGCTGTTGGGCATGGTGCTGCTCGGCGAACGACTGCGGCGCATGCAGTGGGTGGCGGTCGGGCTGGCTGCCATCGGCGTGGCGCAGCAGGTGTGGCAGGTCGGCAGTCTGCCGTGGGTGTCGCTGGCGCTGGCGCTGACCTTCGGTTTCTACGGCCTGATCCGCAAGCAGGCGCCGGTCAAAGCGCTGCCGGGGCTGGTAGTGGAAACCTGGATGCTGGTGCCGATTGCGATCGCATGGTTGCTGTTCAATCAGACTGCCACGAGTGTGCAGCCGGCCTTCTGGACCACCTCCGAAGCCTGGTGGCTGGTGGCCGCCGGCCCGGTGACGCTGGTGCCGCTGGTGTGTTTCAACGCCGCCACCCGCCACTTGCCCTACACCACCATCGGCTTCCTGCAATACATCGCGCCGACGCTGGTGTTGCTGCAAGCCGTGCTGCTGTTTGGCGAGCATTTGTCGTCCAGCACGCTGGTTGCGTTCATGTTTATCTGGGCCGGTCTGGCGGTCTATAGCGTTGATGCGTGGATAAGTTTGCGCCGGCGCGCCTGATCAAAAAACGCACAAACCTCCACAGGCCACGGTTCTCGTGGCCTGCATCGTTCCTTCCCAAGCTTATCCACAGCGTGATCCCCGCCGTTTGTGCGCAAGTCACTGAATGTTGGCGGTTTTTTGATCAAGAGACGCAAAGCCACGGCCGGCGCGGCGTGGCGCTCAGTCTCTACAGGTTATCCACAGGCAGGTGCACGTTAAACCTGAATAACCCTGTGAACGTTTAAACCTCTGTGCGTAACACCAGTTCGACCATCAGATCATCGGCCAGGGTTTCCAGGCGCGCCTGCAGAACGTCGAGCGACAAGGTGAGTGGCACCGCCAGAATCGCTTCAGCGTGAAACAGCGGCTCGCTGCTCATCGGCGCCGGGCGCACCTCAGTTACCAGTCGCTCCAGGTTCACACCCTGCTCGCTCAACAGCCGAGTGATATCGCGGACGATACCCGGTCGGTCGTTGCCGACCAGTTCCATAGCGATCGGTTTCCACGTGCAGGACTGCTCCACTCCGCTTTCGGCAATCAGTACCCGAATGCCATGGGCCGACAGCGCTTGCAGGGCATCGACCAGTTCGTCGTAAGCCTCCGCCGGCACCCCCACGCGCAGAATCCCGGCGAACTGCCCGGCCATGCGTGACATGCGGCTTTCCAGCCAGTTGCCGCCGTGCTCGGCAATGCATTGGGCGATGCGCTCGACCTGCCCGGGCTTGTCCGGGGCGAAAACGGTGAGTACGAGATGGTCCATGGCGCAGCCCTCTTGTCATGACTTTTGTTATCGAAGGGCAAGTATAGGCAAGCGGATTGATTCAGCCTGTCATCGCAACTTGTGCTGAGAATCTGTGGCGAGGGGATTTATCCCCGTCCGGCTGCGCAGCAGTCGTGAGCCCTGCCAATTGGGTCTGCAGCCGGACCGCAGGGGGCGGCTTCGCCACTCAACGGGGATAAATCCCCTCGCCACAAATCGTTACACCCAAATTGCTCCTTAGCAGGCCCACAGTAATTATGTGTACAACTTTCGATATTTAGCTGGAACAATCCAATGCTTTTTTGAGAACATCCCGTTCCGCGACGTGACCGCAATGCGTCATGAGGTCGCAGAACGACGTAATTAGTCTGATTTTCACAAGCGCAACTCATCATGTAGTATGCCGCAGCGCGCACTACATAACGCTGGATCGATGTCTGCCCAAGGCCCTTCGCAACCCTGAAAGCCCCGTCAGCAAGGCCTCCAAGCCGTTGATTGGTCCTAGCCCAGCCGCCAGCAATGGCATGTACTGGTCCGCAGGTTTGTGGTTTAAATGGCCAGAAGCTTCATTGTTAAATTGACGAGCTGAAAAGCGAAATAGCTGAGCAGAGTGAGGCAAGCAATGACTGAACACGTTCAAGTCGGTGGCCTGCAGGTCGCCAAAGTCCTGTTCGACTTCGTGAACAACGAAGCCATTCCCGGTACCGGCCTCACCGCCGAACAATTCTGGGAAGGTGCCGACAAGGTCATTCACGACCTGGCGCCGAAGAACAAAGCCCTACTCGCCAAACGCGATGAATTCCAGGCGCGCATCGATGCCTGGCATCAGCAGCATGCCGGCCAGGCGCACGATGCCGTGGCCTACAAAGCTTTCCTGCAAGAGATCGGTTATCTGCTGCCAGAAGCAGCTGATTTCCAGGCGACGACGCAAAACGTCGACGATGAAATCGCCCGCACCGCTGGCCCGCAACTGGTCGTGCCAGTGATGAATGCGCGCTTCGCGCTCAATGCTTCGAACGCCCGCTGGGGCTCGCTGTACGACGCCCTCTACGGCACCGACGCGATCAGCGAAGACGGTGGCGCGGAAAAAGGCAAAGGCTACAACAAGGTGCGTGGCGACAAAGTCATCGCCTTCGCCCGCGCCTTCCTCGACGAAGCCGCGCCTCTGGCCGCAGGCTCCCACGTCGATTCGACCGGCTACAAAATCGCTGACGGCAAACTGGTCGTCACTCTGAAGGGCGGCAGCAACAGCGGCCTGCGCGATGACGCTCAGTTGATCGGTTTCCAGGGCGACGCCAACGCGCCGATCGCGGTGCTGCTCAAGCACAACGGCCTGCACTTCGAAATCCAGATCGACGCCAGCACCCCGGTCGGCCAGACCGACGCCGCCGGCGTCAAAGACATCCTCATGGAAGCGGCGCTGACCACGATCATGGACTGCGAAGACTCCGTGGCCGCCGTTGATGCCGACGACAAAGTGGTGATCTACCGCAACTGGCTCGGCCTGATGAAGGGCGACCTCGCGGAATCCGTGTCCAAGGGCGGCCAGACCTTCACCCGCACCATGAACCCGGATCGCACCTACACCGCGCCCAACGGCGGTGAAGTGACCCTGCACGGTCGTTCGCTGTTGTTCGTGCGCAACGTCGGCCATCTGATGACCATCGATGCGATCCTCGACAGCCAAGGCAACGAAGTACCGGAAGGTATCCTCGATGGTCTGGTGACTTGCCTGGCAGCAATGCACAACCTCAACGGCAACACCTCGCGGCGCAATACCCGCACCGGTTCGGTGTACATCGTCAAACCGAAAATGCATGGCCCGGAAGAAGCGGCGTTCACCAACGAGCTGTTCGGGCGCATCGAAGACGTCCTGCGCTTGCCGCGCAACACCCTGAAAGTCGGGATCATGGACGAGGAGCGCCGCACCACGGTCAACCTCAAGGCTTGCATCAAGGCCGCCAGCGAGCGCGTGGTGTTCATCAACACCGGTTTCCTCGACCGCACCGGCGACGAAATCCACACCTCCATGGAAGCCGGCCCAGTGGTGCGCAAGGCTGACATGAAGGCCGAGAAGTGGATCGGCGCCTACGAGAACTGGAACGTCGACATCGGTCTGAGCACTGGCCTGCAAGGTCGTGCGCAAATCGGTAAAGGCATGTGGGCCATGCCGGACCTCATGGCCGCGATGCTTGAGCAGAAAATCGCTCACCCGCTGGCCGGCGCCAACACTGCCTGGGTGCCATCGCCGACTGCCGCTGCGTTGCACGCGCTGCACTACCACAAGGTTGACGTATTTGCGCGTCAGGCCGAACTGGCCAAACGTGCGCGCGCCTCGGTGGACGACATCCTGACCATTCCACTGGCAGTGAACCCAAGCTGGACGCCAGAGCAGATCAAGAACGAACTGGACAACAATGCCCAGGGCATTCTCGGTTACGTGGTGCGCTGGATCGACCAGGGTGTCGGCTGCTCGAAAGTGCCGGACATCAACGACGTCGGCTTGATGGAAGACCGTGCGACGCTGCGTATCTCCAGCCAGCACATCGCCAACTGGCTGCGCCACGGTATCGTCAGCCAAGAGCAAGTGATGGAAAGCCTCAAGCGCATGGCGCCGGTGGTTGACCGCCAGAACGCCAACGACCCGCTGTATCGCCCGCTGGCACCGGACTTCGACAGCAACATCGCCTTCCAGGCGGCAGTCGAACTGGTCATCGAAGGCACCAAGCAACCGAACGGCTACACCGAGCCGGTGCTGCACCGTCGTCGTCGTGAGTTCAAGGCCGCGAATGGTCTGTAATTTGCGCTGACGCTGGAAGTGAAAAAGGCCCTGATTGAGAGATCAGGGCCTTTTTTGTTTGTGAGGTGGATTGGATTGTTGTGGTGGGCTTGAGATCCATCCCCCTCACCCCAGCCCTCTCCCCCAAGGGGTAGAGGGGAAAGGGAGCAGATTGGGGAAGTTTCAATTCCTGAGTTCGACTCATGAAATTCAGGTCGGTGTACCTCCAACATTCACCGCGGTCAGTCCCCTCTCCCTCTGGGAGAGGGTTAGGGTGAGGGGCTTCTAGGGCTCGATGCCCAATTCGTGTTTCACCAACTCAAGCAACTTGCCCGTATCAATCGGCTTGAGCAGAAAATCCACCACGCTCAAATGCATCGCTTCGATCGCGTCTTTCACGTCGGCGTCGCCGGAGACGATGATGATCGGCATCGCTGCCCGTACCGATTCACGCACCTGGCGAATCAGCTCGAGGCCGTCGACATTGCCCATGCGCAGGTCGGTAATCACAAGGCCGATCGAAGGCTTTTCATCGAGCATTTTCAGCGCGGTTTCACCGCTGGCTGCGGTCATGCAGCGAATGCCGTCCAGCGCGAGAATCTCTGACAACAGCTCGCGGGCGTCCTTGTCGTCGTCGACGATCAGGACACGCTGCGGCGGCAGATCAGGTTCGAGCATCACTGCGCTGAGCGCTTCCCGCTCGGCGTCGCTCAAAATATCGTGGTCGGACATGGCGCTCTCTAAATGTTCAAACAATCCCTGGCAAGTCGTCAGACATCACC
The DNA here is from genome assembly GCF_004307505.1 of Pseudomonas sp. Sample_11. Taxonomy (NCBI): domain Bacteria; kingdom Pseudomonadati; phylum Pseudomonadota; class Gammaproteobacteria; order Pseudomonadales; family Pseudomonadaceae; genus Pseudomonas; species Pseudomonas sp. Sample_11. Next base: position 78,108 of record NZ_RCOD01000072.1, on the reverse strand, counting down.
GGACAGCGCTTCAATGTGCACTTCGTCGGAATTTTTTCCAAGTGGCTAGCGCAAGCTTTTCCGAGCTTTTGCGTAGGTTATTTCCGAAAATCGGCCAATGGTGGCAAAACCTAGACTTACGTCCAATGGGCACCCTGCCCGCCGGGGCCGACCATGGTCGCAACGATCCGACAACAACAATTCGAAAAAGACTGCGGTAATGGTTATGAGCAAAGCGGACGCCTTCACCCAGGCAGGGAAAACCGCGGTATTGCAGAACATTCAGGGCACCCTGCAATTCCTCCAGCGCTTCCCGCCCTTCAATCAGATGGAACACGCCCACCTCGCCTATCTGGTGGAGCAATGTCAGCTGCGTTTTTTCGCCCAGGGCGAGAGCATCATCAAACCGGCCGACGGCCCGGTGGAACACTTTCATATCGTCAAACAGGGTCGGGTGGTCGGCGAACGCCAGCACATCACCAAGCCCGGCACAGAGACCACCTTCGAAATCACCACCGGCGAATGCTTTCCGCTGGCGGCGCTGCTCGGTGAGCGCGCCACGCGCACCGAACATCTGGCGGGCGAAGACACCTTCTGCCTGCAACTGAACAAACTGGCGTTCATCAAACTGTTCGCCCTCTCCAGCGCCTTCCGCGATTTCGCCTTGCGTGGGGTGAGCAGCCTGCTCGATCAGGTCAACCAGCAAGTCCAGCAAAAAGCCGTGGAGACCCTCGGCACTCAATACTCGCTGAACACCCGTCTCGGTGAACTTGCGATGCGCCATCCGGTGACTTGCAGCGCCGATACGCCGCTGCGTGAAGCGGTGAAGCTGATGCACGAGCAACAGGTCGGCAGCATCGTCGCGGTGGATGAGCACAAGGCGCCGCTGGGGATTTTCACCCTGCGCGATTTGCGCCATGTGGTCGCCGAAGGTGTCGGTGATTTCAGCGACGCCATCGAACAGCACATGACTCGATCACCGTTCTATCTGTCGCCGGATCACAGTGCCTTCGATGCGGCGATCGCCATGACCGAGCGGCACATTGCTCACGTCTGCCTGGTCAAGGATCAACGCTTGTGCGGCGTGGTGTCCGAGCGTGACCTGTTCTCCCTGCAACGGGTCGATCTGGTGCACCTCGCCCGAACCATCCGCAGCGCGCAACGGGTCGAACAACTGGTGACCTTGCGCGGCGAGATCGGCCAACTGGTCGAGCGCATGCTCGCCCACGGCGCGTCATCGACGCAGATCACCCACATCATCACCCTGCTCAACGATCACACGGTGTGTCGGGTCATTGAACTGACCCTCGCCGAAAAGGGCGACCCGGGCGTGCCGTTCAGCTGGCTGTGTTTCGGCAGCGAGGGCCGGCGCGAGCAGACGCTGCACACCGATCAGGACAACGGCATTCTCTTCGACGCGCGCGATGCCGCGCACGCAGCGGAGATACGTGGCAAGCTGCTGCCGATTGCCCAGCAGATCAACCAGAGCTTGGCGCAGTGCGGTTTTACCCTGTGCAAGGGCAACATCATGGCCGGCAATCCCGAGCTGTGTCTGTCGCGGGCCGAATGGGCACGGCGCTTTGCCGCGTTCATCCGCGAAGCCACGCCGGAGAACCTGCTGAGCTCGAGCATTTATTTCGACCTGCGCGTGGTCTGGGGCGATGAGCAAGGCTGCGAGCAATTGCGCCGGGGCATCCTCGATCAGGTCGCTGACAACCGTCTGTTCCAGCGCATGCTGGCCGAGAACGCGCTGCGCAATCGCCCTCCCGTGGGGCGCTTCCGTGAGTTCGTGCTGGCACGCAAGAACGGCGAGAAGGCCACGCTGGATCTGAAGATCCAGGGCCTGACGCCGTTCGTGGACGGCGCCCGTCTGCTGGCGCTGGCCAACGGCATTGACGCCAACAACACCCTCGAACGCTTTCGCCAACTGGTCGATAAAGAGGTCATCGAGCCGCTCGACGGCGCGGCGTATGAAGAGGCCTATCACTTCATTCAGCAAACGCGGATGCAGCAGCATCAGTTGCAGACCCGGGAGAACCAGCCGTACTCCAACCGCGTCGATCCCGACAGCCTCAATCATCTCGACCGGCGCATCCTGCGCGAATCCCTGCGCCAGGCGCAGCGCCTGCAAAGCAGCCTGACCTTGCGGTATCAGCTATGAGCCTGTTCTCCTGGCTACGCCCGGCCAGCCCCGTGGTGTCGGCGGACTTGCAGCAGCGGCTGGCGAAGCTGCCGGCGCTTGCCGAGCTGAGCGAATGCAGCCTGCGCGAGCAGCGCTGGGTGGTGCTGGACCTGGAAACCACCGGCCTGAATATGAGCAAGGATCGGGTCCTGTCGATCGGCGCGGTGGTGGTCGAGGACGGCGCGATCGATTTCAGCCAACAGTTCGAGCGCACACTGCAATGTCGCGAACTGAAGCTCAGCCCCAGCGTACTGATTCATGGCCTCGGCCCTAGTGCAATTGCCGCAGGCAGCGACCCAGCGCAAGCGTTGCTGGAGTTGCTGGAGTTCATCGGCGACAGCCCGGTGCTGGCGTTTCATGCGCCGTTCGATCAGCACATGCTCGGGCGCGCAGTGAAGGAACACTTGGGGCATAAGCTGCAGCATGTGTTTCTGGATGTGGCGGACATTGCGCCGCTGTTATGTCCGCAGGCGCAGATTCGCGAGGCCGGGCTGGATGAGTGGATCGAATGGTTCCGGCTTGAAGTGTTCGAGCGGCATAACGCGAGTGCCGATGCGCTGGCCACGGCGGAGTTGGCGTTGATTCTGTTCAGCCGGGCGCGGGCGCAGCAGATTTACAGTCCGTTGCAGTTGCAGCAGCGGTTGAGCCAGTGGAAGCGGCGGCAGCAAACTCACTCTTTCTAGCACTACCCCTGTAGGAGCTGCCGCAGGCTGCGATCTTTTGATTTTATAAACAGCAAGATCAAAAGATCGCAGCCTTCGGCAGCTCCTACAGAGGCATGCAGCCCTATCACCTGACCAGTGGCCAATTGCTAACCATTCCCACCTCTGCCAGAATCGCGAACTATTCTCGTTAGTTAACATTTCCCAATCGGTGATGTCCGGTGTCGTCAGTGCCCAACCCCCACAGTGAGCTCGTCGGTGCGATGTATCGCGACCATCGCGGTTGGCTGCTGGCGTGGTTGCGGCGCAATGTGGCGTGTCCGCAGCGTGCTGAGGACCTGAGCCAGGACACGTTCGTGCGCCTGCTCAACCGCGACGAATTGCTGACGCCGCGCGAACCTCGGGCGTTTCTGGTGGCGATCGCCAAAGGCCTGTTGTTCGACTACTTCCGCCGCGCCGCGCTGGAACAGGCCTACCTCACCGAACTGATGCTGATCCCCGAAGACGAACAACCGTCGGTGGAAGAACAGCAAATGATCCTCGACGACCTCAAAGCCATCGATCGCCTGCTCGGCAAGTTGTCGACCAAGGCTCGTGCGGCCTTCCTGTACAACCGCCTCGACGGCCTCAGCCACGCCGAGATCGCCGGCAAGCTCGGCGTCTCAGTGCCGCGCGTGCGTCAGTATCTGGCGCAAGGCCTGCGCCAGTGTTACATCGCCCTTTACGGTGAGCCGACATGACCGCGGCCAGTTCGCGGCCGGTGCCGGCGCATGTGTTGGACGCGGCGATTGCCTGGCAATTGACCCTCGATTCGAGCACCGCGCTGGAGCGTGAAGAATTCGCTAAATGGCATGCCGCCCATGAAGAACATGCCCGTGCCTGGCGTCAGTTGGGCATGCTCGATCAGCGTTTCAGCGTCGCCAAAGGCCCGGCCCGAAGCGCGTTGCTGCAATCGCGCGAAGGCATTCGCCGGCGCGTGCGCAAACTCGGCAGTGGGCTGGCCAGTGTCGTGGTGATGATCGGGCTGGGGCTGTTTGTCAGTGAGCGCTACCTGCCGCTGGATTACTGGCTCGCCGATCAGCGCACCGCCACCGGTGAACAGCGCACCGTGCGCCTGTCCGACGGCACCCTGCTCAACCTCAATACCCACAGCGCGGTCGACGTACGCTTCGATGACGAACGCCGCTTGATCGTGTTGCAGGAAGGCGAAATTCTCGTCGAGACCGGGCATGGCGACGCGCGGCCGTTCATCGTCGAAACCCGCGAAGGCAGCATGCGTGCGCTGGGCACGCGGTTTCTGGTCAAGCGCGAGGACGATGGCACACGGCTGAGCGTGTTGCAGTCAGCGGTGGCGGCACATGCCCAAGCCAACCCGCAAGAACAGATTCTGCGCGAAGGCCAGCAGGTGCTGTTGCGTAGTGACGGGCTGGGCTCGATTGCCGCCCTCGCCCCCGGCGCCGATGCCTGGACGCGCGGCATGCTGGTGGTGGACAACGCGCGGCTGGGCGATCTGGTGCATGAGCTCGGGCGCTATCGTCGTGGCCATCTGGGCGTGGCGCCGGAAGTGGCCGATCTGCGCATTACCGGCAGCTTTCCGTTGCATGACACCGACAAGGCACTGAGTGCATTGCTGCCGACCTTGCCGGTGCAGATCGAGCGGCATACGCCGTATTGGGTCACCGTGGCGAAGGCAGAGCCCTCCGCCCCTTGACATGATCGTTCCCACGCTCTGCGTGGGAATGCAGCCCGGGACGCTCTGCGTCCCTGCCGAAGCGGACGCAGAGCGTCCATTGAGGCATTCCCACGCGGAGCGTGGGAACGATCAGTGTGGGAGCGAGCCTGCTCGCGAAGGCGCCATCAGCCGCACAACCATTTCCTGCCAAAAAGAATTTCCACCCAGCCCTATCACTTTTCCAATCTCGTCCGGCACACAGGCAATTGAGAAATATTTCCATTCAGGAGCCGCCGTATGTCCCGTTCGCCAGACACCTTGTTGCGCCCCAGTCTGCTGGCTTTTGCCATCGCTTTCGGCACGCCGCTGATCAGCAGCCCGTTGCTCGCCGCTGAGCAAGCGTCCAGCGTGCGCGCCTACAACCTGCCGGCGGCGCCGCTGTCGACCACCCTGAACCAGATCGCCAGCCAGGGCGGCCTCGCCCTGTCGCTCAATCCTGCGCTGGCCGCCGGCAAAAACTCGGCGCCGGTCAACGGCCAGTACGACGCCGCCGGTGCCCTGCGCGCGGCTTTGCGCGGCACCGGTCTGCAGCTGGAACAGAGCAGCGCCGGCACTTACACCCTGGTGGCCGTGCCTGAAGGCACGCTGGCCCTGCCGGAGACTTCGGTCATCGGCGTGGAAAACTTTGAAAGCGCCTGGGGCCCGGTCGAAGGCTACACCGCGACCCGCACCGCCGCCGGCACCAAGACCGACACCGCCCTGGTCGAAGCACCGCGTTCGATTTCGGTGGCAACCCGCCAGCAAATGGACGACCGCAGCGTGCACAGCCTCGACGACGCGGTGCGCTACATGCCGGGCATCACCGCCAGCAGCTACGGCAGCGACACCCGCGCCGACTGGCTGCGCGTGCGCGGTTTCGAACCGACCCAGTTCCTCGATGGCCTGCCGCTGCCCAAAGGCGTGTACGCCAACCCGAAACAGGAAACCTGGAACCTCGACCGCCTCGCCCTGCTGCGTGGCCCGGCCTCGTCGGTGTACGGCCAGACCCCGCCGGGCGGTTTGCTCGACATGGTCAGCCGCCGTCCGAGCGCGGAGGCCAGCAGCGAAATCCAGCTGCAATACGGCAGCGACAATCACCGCCAGATCAACTTCGCCAGCACCGGCAAGATCGATGAGGCCGGGCAGTTTCTCTATGGCCTCAGCGGCGTGGTGCGCGACAGCGGCACCCAGGTCGATCACGTCGACAACAAGCGCTACAACATCGCGCCGAGCCTGACCTGGAACATCGATGACGACACCAAACTCACTCTGCTGAGCCAGTTCACCCGCGACGACACCGGCATCACCAGCCAGTTTCTGCCGATCCAGGGCACGAAGATCAAATCGCCGCTCGGTGATATTTCCCATCACAAGAATCTCGGCGATCCGGATTGGGAATACTACGACCGCACCTACTACGCGCTGGGTTATGCCTTCGAACATCGATTGAACGATGTCTGGCAGTTCAAACAGAACCTGCGCTACACCAAGTCGGACCTGTCGTTCCAGTCGCTGACCCCTGGTTCCTATCCGTTCACCACCGTGGATGCAGAAGGCAACGTCGGCCGCACCAGCACCAGCGTCGACGAAGACATCAGCCAGTTTGCCGTGGACAACAACTTCCAGGCCGACTTCGCCACGGGTGAGATTCGCCACACCTTGCTGCTGGGTCTGGATCACCAGCGCAGCAACACCAACTACACCTCGATCTTTGGCGATGGCCTGCAAACCAACGTCATCAACCCGATCTACGGCCAGCCGATCGTACGTCCGGCGCGCTCCACGGCGTTTTACGACTACAACCAGAAGACCTACCAGACCGGTCTCTACGTGCAGGACCAAATGGCTCTCGACCAGTGGCGCCTGACCCTCGGCGGCCGTGAAGACTGGGTCCACACCAGCACCCAATTCATCAACCAGAGCGACGCCACCAACACCCAGCGCGACAAGAAATTCAGCGGCAACGCGGCGCTCAGCTACGTCTTCGATAACGGCTTCGTGCCGTACCTGTCCTACGCCGAATCGTTCCAGCCGACCACGGGCGCCGATGCCACCTCGACCGGCTCGCTCAAGCCGACCGAAGGCAAGCAGTGGGAACTGGGCATCAAATACCAGCCTCCGGGCAGCAAGACCCTGCTGACCGCCGCCGTGTATGACCTGACCCAGAAGAACGTCGCGGTGAACACCTTCGTCAACAACGTCTCGGTGACCAGCCAGACCGGCGAAGTGAAGGTCAAAGGCCTGGAGCTCGAAGCGGTGTCGGATGTGACCGACAACCTCAAAGTCATCGCCGCCTACACCCTGGCCAAGTCCGAAGTGCAGAAAGGCGTCGACAAGGGCAACCGCCTGCAACTGATGCCCAACCAACAAGCCTCGCTGTGGACCGACTACACCTGGCACGCCGGCGTGCTCGACGGTTTCGGTATCGGTGCCGGCGTGCGCTACACCGGCAACACCTACGGCGACAAGGCCAACACCTGGCTGGGCAAGGCCGATGCCTATACCGTGTTCGACGCCAGCGTGCATTATGATCTGGGCCGTCTGGACAACAGTCTCAAAGGTGCATCGCTGGCGGTGAACGCGACCAACCTGTTCGACAAGGACTACATTTCCACCTGCGACAGCTTCTACTGCTACTACGGCGACCAGCGCAGTGTCGTCGCCAGCGCCACATACAAGTGGTAAGCCAGTGAGCTGAAACAGGCCCTGTTCCCAGGCCTCCGTACCGGACGGCTTTGGTGTTTTTGAAGGTCATGCAATGAAAAGTAAAACCATCCGCCGCTGGTCGTTCATCCACACCTGGACCAGCCTGATCTGCACGGTGTTTCTGCTGATGCTGGCGCTGACCGGTCTGCCGCTGATTTTCAGCCACGAGATTGATCACGCGCTGGGCAACGCCCCGGAACTGCGCGAGATGCCGGCCGACACGCCGCAACTCGACCTGCAGCAACTGGTCGATGCCGCGCAGAAACATCGCCCGGGCGAAGTCATGCAGTACTTCGGTTATGACGACGAAGAGCCGAACGCGGCGTTCGCGATCATGGCCAGGACGGCCGACACCGAGCCGAACTCTTCGCACACCTTCATGCTCGATGCGCGCACTGGCGAAGCGCTGGAAACCCCTTCGGCCAACGGCGGCTTGATGCTGTTCATCCTGCGCCTGCACGTCGACATGTTTGCCGGGCTGCCGGGCAAGCTGCTGCTGGCGTTCATGGGGCTGTTGTTTGTCGTGGCGATCGTGTCCGGCACGGTGCTGTACCTGCCGTTCATGCGCCGCTTGAAATTCGGCACCGTGCGCCAGGACAAATCGACAAGACTGCGCTGGCTCGACCTGCACAATTTGATCGGCGTCGTCACTTTGACCTGGTGCCTGGTGGTGGGCGTGACCGGGGTGATCAGCGCCTGCGCCGACCTGCTCATCGCCGCCTGGCGCAACGACGCGTTGACCACGCTGATCGCTCCGTATCGCGATGCGCCGCCGCTGACCCAGCTGGCGCCGGCTACGCGGCTGCTCGACATCGCCGAGGAAGTCGCACCGGGGATGAAGCCGGATTTCATCGCCTTCCCCGGCACGCGCTTTTCCAGCGAGCACCATTACGCGGTGTTCATGAAGGGCGGCACGCACCTGACCTCGCACCTGCTGACGCCGGTGCTGATCGACGCCACGTCCTTGCAGGTCACCGCCGTGGCGGAACGGCCCTGGTACATGGACGCCATGGGCATGTCGCAGCCGCTGCATTTTGGTGACTACGGCGGCATGCCGATGAAGATTCTCTGGGCGACGCTGGATGTGCTGACGATCATCGTGTTGGCCAGTGGCGTTTATCTTTGGGTAGTGCGGCGCAAGGCGGCCAAGCCTGTTCTGGAACCGGCGGAGGCCTCGGCATGAAGCCGCGTCAGTCGAGTTTCTGGAAGGTCTTCAGCACACCGATCGTGATCGCCCTGCTCAGTGCGGCGGGGCTGTTTGCGGCGTTGCTGGGGGATGGAATCTGGGATGCCTTGAGCTGGGTCGGGCTTGGCGTGCCAGCGGTTTTGGCCATAAAGGGATTAATACGGCGAAGCTGAAATCCTTGTAGGAGCTGCGGAACGCTGCGATCTTTTGCTTTCAAAAGCAGGATCAAAATCAAAAGATCGCAGCGTTCCGCAGCTCCTACGGCTAATCTCCTGCTCTTCGCCGACCACTGAGGTTCCTCCATGTCCGCCCCCAGCATGACCCTGTACCACAACACCCTGTCGCCCTTTGTCCGCAAGGTCATGGTGCTGCTGCACGAAACCGGTCAGCAGGATCGTGTCGCGCTGCAGGACTGTGTGCTCAGCCCGGTCAGCCCGAACCCGGAGCTGATCGCCGACAACCCGTTGAGCAAAATCCCCGCCCTGCGCCTGGCCGATGGCAATGTCATCCATGACAGCCGCGTCATCCTCGAGTACCTCGACCAGCAGCACGTCGGCAATCCGCTGATCCCCCGTGAAGGTGCGGCGCGCTGGCGGCGCCTGACCCTGGCGTCGATGGCTGACGGGATCATGGATGCCTCGGTGATGGTGCGTTATGAAACCGTCCTGCGCCCGGTGGAAAAACACTGGGACGAATGGCTCGACGCCCAGCGCGACAAGATCCGCCGCGCCCTCGCCGTGCTCGAGAGCGAAGCGATTGCCGAGCTGACCAGCCATTTCGATGTCGCGGCGATCAGCGTGGCCTGCGCTTTGGGCTATTTGGACCTGCGTTTCCCGGACATGGACTGGCGTGCAGCCAATCCGCAACTGGCCAACTGGTATTTCGAGGTGAGTCAGCGACCGTCCATGGTGGCGACAATGCCCAAGCCCTGATTCTGCGGCGCCTGATCTGCCCCCATCGCTGGCAAGCCAGCTCCCACATTGAATCGGGACAGACCGCTGACCTGTGTGTCGGCATATATCCTGTGGGAGCTGGCTTGCCAGCGATGGCACCACCTCGGTTCTGGCGGCAGCGCTGCAACAATCAACGTCAGCAGAACCGCCACTTCCCTGCGCTCAGCCCTCAACCCGCTCATTGCATCGCCTCCACATCAAACTCCAGCGGCCTGGCCGGCTTCAAACCAATCCCGTACCAGTCCAGTTTGCGCGTGAGCACCATGAACACCCCGAGCAGACCGAACAGCATCAACGAGCCCATCAGCAGCGCGTAGTCCTCGGCGCTGAGCAAGCCGTACAGCAGGCCATACAGCGCCGCCAGCCCGGCCGAGAAACTCAAGCCGTGCCGCGCGCTGCGCAGGACGTGGCTGACATAGAAGCCGATCAGCAACACGCAGCCACTCGCCGACAACAGATACGCCAGCGCAAAACCGATGTGTTCCGACAGCGACAACAGCAGCAGGTAGAAGAACGCCAGCGCGACACCGACCAAGGCATATTGCACCGGGTGCACCGCCAGGCTCTTGAGCACTTCGAAGAGGAAGAAACCGGCGAAGGTCAAGACGATGAACAGCAGCGCGTATTTGATCGCCCGGTCGCTCTTCAGGTACTGATCCACCGGGTCGATGAAGCTCACGCCGAAGCTGCGCCCGTTAAGCGCGTCACAGTCGCCAGCGACGCAGCGCTCCATCGCCTCTTGCAGGTTGGTGGAGAAAAACGAGGTCTGCCAGTCGGCGCTGAAACCCTGATCGTTGATCTCGCGCTTGGCCGGCAGAAAGTTGCCGACGAAGCTGGGGTGCGGCCAATTGGCGGCGAGGCTGACACTGCTGGTCTTGCCCACCGGCACCACCCGCAGCGAGCCGGTGCCTTGCAGGCGCAGGTCGAAACCGAAGGTCAGTTGCGTGGCTTTGCTGGCGTCCAGTGCCGGTAGCGTCACGTGTACGCCCTCGCCGATCCAGGCCACTTCGCTGCCGGGCACGAAGTCCAGTTGCTGGCTGCCTAGCTCGAGTTTCAGCGCGTTTTCGATGCCGCGAATATCGCTGATACCGACGGCAAGGAACGGCGCGTCGAATTGGTAATCGGCAAAATTCTCCTTGATGCCCAACTGCGCCGGCAGGGAAAAATGCCCATCGATGCGGTTGTCGGCGTGGAACAGCCGTGCCTCGTAAATGCCGCGTTTGCGCAGTTCGGTTTGTACTTGCCCGTCGAGCTCGAAACGCTCCGGCAGAAAGTACAGACGCCCGCGCGCTTCGCTGACTTCTTCGTAGCGCTTGTTGGTTTTCTCGTTGGTTTTCCAGGTGCGCACCACCTTGCGATACGGCACTACCATCACCGGCCCGGTCAGTTGCTGGCTGTAACTGGAGCTGCGCGCGATGTCTTCGAGCACACCGTCGCGCAGTTGCTGACGCTCATCGATGATGCCGTCGATCATCAGCAGGGGGATCAGCAACAGCAGGATCAGCAAGGCGATTGCGCCGAGTTTGATGGTCAGATTCTTGTTCATGGGACTCTCCCTGTTTGGATGGGAGGAGTCTGCTGATACGGTGTGGTGAGAGTGTGGGGGGAATATGGAGATTGTGTGGAAAGATCAAAAGATCGCAGCCTTCGGCAGCTCCTACAGTTGTACCGTATTCCAAATGTAGGAGCTGCCGAAGGCTGCGATCTTTTGGCTATCTCAAGGCAAGCGCAATACCACTTCAACCCCGCCCTCGACATTGCCAATGCGCATCACCCCGCCATGCAGCTTGACCACTTCTTCAACGAAGTTCAGCCCCAGCCCGGTGCTCTTGCGTCCGCTGTCCGGGCGCGGCAACGAGTAGAAGCGTTCGGTCAGGCGTGGCAAGGCGTAATCGGGAATCGGCGTGGTCTGGTTGAACAGGCGGAACTCGACCTGCTCGCCAACCCGCTCGGCGCTCAAGCGCAACAGCCCCGACGTCGGGGTGAAATCGAGTGCGTTTTCCAGCAGATTGCCCAACGCCTGGCGCAGCAGAAACGGCTCGCCAATCAACAGCAGATCCTCGCCGATCACTTGCTCGACGCGCAGTTGTTTGCCCTCGATCCGCGCGGCCTGCGCCTTGAGCAGTTCTGCGACCAACAGCGCCAGCGGCACTGCCACCCGCTCTTCCAGCCCTTGGCGTTGTTCGACTTGCGCCAGGTTGAGCAGGCGCTCGATCAACTGCTGCATCCGCGCGCTTTCGCTGTCGATGTTGCTGACAAAGCGCAAACGCTGGACGGCCGGCATCTCGCTTTGCAGCAGCTCCGCTGCGCCCCGGATCGCCGCCAGCGGACTTTTCAATTCATGGGTCAGGGTGTGCACGTAGCGCTCGACGTAGGCCTTGCCTTCGAGCTGCGTGCGCATCTGCTCGACCGCCGTCGCCAGTTGCTCCAGTTCGCCGCCGCGATAATGCGGCACTTCCACGCGCCGGCCTTCGCTCACCGCTTGGGCATAACCGGTCAAACGGTGCAGCGCGCGGCTCAGCCACCATGAGAGCAAGGCGCCGAAGAGCAGACCGAGGCCGATCAGTCCGGCGCCGTAAAACAGCAAGCGCCGCTCGGTGCGATCGACGTAGGGTTGCAGCGAACTGTTGGGCTTGGCCACGGTGACCACGCCGATGATCCTGCCGTTGTCGCGGATCGGCGCGCCGACATGCATCACTGAAGAGCTCGGATCGTCAGGATCACTGCGGCTGGAGCGCGCGCCGTACTCGCCGCGCAGGGTCAGGTAGACGTCGTTCCAGCGCGAATAATCCTGGCCGACCGCGACGCCGCTGGAGTCGAGCACGACGATGCCCTTGGCGTCGGTGACGTAGATGCGGTGGTTTACCTGGTTTTTCGGCAAGCCCCAGATGGTCGCTTGCGGCTGCCGCTCGCCATAGGCGCGGAGCAATTGCGGCCAGCGGTTCTCGCTGAGGGTGCCGGCCTTGAAATCGTCGCGCAGGATTTCAGCCATCAGGTTGGCGGTGTCGACCAGCGTCTCTTCGGTGGACTGGCGCACGCCGGGGCGAATTTCTTCCATCACCGTATTGAGGACGAAATAACCGGTCAGGCCGACAAACAGCACGTACACCAGAAAGATCCGCAGCCCCAGCGACATCAGCTGTGCCCCGGGCTGTAGCTGTAACCGAGGCCGCGATGGGTCTGGATCGGCTCGGCCTCGGCGCGCACCAGGCGCAACTTGGCGCGCAGGCTTTTGATGTGGCTGTCGATGCTGCGCTCGTAACCGGCGTCGGCCGCTACGCCCAGCGCATCGAGCAATTGCTCGCGGCTGAACACTCGCTCAGGTTGTTCGAGCAGGCATTGCAACAAGCGGAATTCATGGCGGGTCAGGCTCAGCGGCTGGCCGCGATAGCTGATCTGCACGCGTTCAGCATCGATGCGAAACAGCGTTGAGCCTGCTTCCAGGGTTGCGCGCGGCGCCATGCGCTTGAGGATGGCTTTGACCCGCGCCGCCACTTCACGCGGGCTGAACGGCTTGACCACGTAATCGTCGGCACCGATCTCCAGACCCACCACGCGGTCGATCTCGGCGTCGCGGGCGCTGAGAAACAGCACCGGCACTTCCGTGAAGCGTCGCAACTGCTTGCAGGTTTCGAAGCCACTGATGTCCGGCAAACCGATATCGAGAATGATCAGGTCGGCCGGGGTTTGTCGCTGATGCTCCAGCGCCGCCGCGCCGAGGTTCAGCCACGTGGTGCTGAACCCCTCGCCCTGCAAGGCAAAAATCAATGTGTCGGCAATCGCCGCTTCGTCTTCGACAATCAGGATGTGCGGCATGGCGTCCGAGCCCGTGGCAGTTAGTGCGCGAACGGTGCCCCAAGCCCGGGGTTACGTCAATCAGACCACTTAGCAGTCAGGCTTGTCGGCGGTGTAACGCCGCGCCGGATTGACCGCCGCGCCGAACTCGCGCAAGGCCTTGGCGCCGATCAGCAGCGGATAGTTGAAGTGGCTGCGGTCGGTCAGGTTGACCTCGACGGTGCGCTTGACGTTGCCCAGGCACAGCTCCAGATCGACCACCGGGCGCTTGGCGACATCGCTGCTGTCGCGCTCTTCATCGTCCTCGTCGGAACGGCTTTTAATCTTGCTGATCCGCGCGACCTTGTGCTCGAAAACCTTGTTGCTGGCGTCCTTGGTGGCGAGGCGGAAACGCACCCAGTCTTCGCCATCGCGGGTGAAGGTCTCGATGTCCTTGGCCGACAGCGAGGCGGTCAGCGCGCCAGTGTCCATCTTGGCCTTGAGCACTTCGCCACCGATTTCCGGCAGCGCGATGTATTCGTAGCGACCGTACAGCGTCGGCTCGGCGGCCATGACCGGCAGCGCAACGAGGGCAAACAGAGCAAGGAGGGATTTCACGTAAGGGGCTTCCTTGGGAGGTTAGGCAACGGCATTTTAGACCGTCGCGCGGTTGATCGTTCCCACGCTCTGCGTGGGAATGCATCCAGTGACGCTCTGCGTCACAGGGGACGCGGAGCGTCCCGGGCGGCGTTACCACGCAGAGCGGGGGAACGATCAGGTTAACGGGACTGAAGTGAAACATTCGTCAGCGCCGATTTGGCCTGTCGCGCGAAGCTGCTTATCATGGCTCGCCCCTGCCACTTCATAGAGTTGCTTATGCGCCGCCTGCTCACCGGCTGTTTCGTCACCCTGTTGCTGTTGCTCAACACCCTGATCCTGATCGGGCCATTGATGGTGTTTGCCCTGCTCAAACTGGTCGCACCCGGGCGCTGGCGGGATTACGCATCGGGGGCGGTGATGTGGATCGCCGAGACCTGGGCCGAAATCGACAAGCTGATCTTCCAGCTGTGCATCCCGACGCAGTGGGACATTCGCGGCGGCGACGATCTGCGCCGCGACACGTCCTATCTGGTGGTCAGCAACCATCAATCGTGGGTCGACATTCCGGCACTGATCCAGACCCTCAACCGGCGCACGCCGTTCTTCAAGTTCTTTCTGAAGAAAGAGCTGATCTGGGTGCCGTTCCTGGGCTTGGCGTGGTGGGCGCTGGATTACCCGTTCATGAAGCGCTACACCAAAGCCTTTCTGGTGAAGAACCCCGAGCTGGCGGGCAAGGATCTGGAAATCACCAAAGCGGCGTGCGAGCTGTTCAAGCGCCAGCCGGTGACGGTGGTGAATTATCTGGAAGGCACGCGCTACACCCTGGCGAAAAGCACCCAGCAGGAATCACCGTTCAACCACTTGCTCAAACCCAAGGCCGGCGGCGTGGCGTTCGTGCTGGCGGCGATGGGCGAACAGCTCGACGCGATGCTCGATGTGACGGTGGTGTATCCGCAGGAAAAAATCCCGGGCTTCTGGGATCTGATCAGCGGCAACGTGCCGCGAGTGATCATCGACATCAGGACCCGCGAACTCGACCCGGCGCTGTGGCAGGGCGATTACGAGAAAGATCCGGCCTTTCGCCAACACGTCCAGAACTGGGTCAACCAGCTCTGGACCGAGAAGGATCAGCGCATCGTCGAGCTGCGCAACGAGCGCCGCTGACTCAAGTGCCGGTGCCGGTGCCCCAGATGCTGCCCAGGCTGCTCAACAGCGAACCGCCGACGCCCTGCTGACCGAGGTATTGCAGCAACACCGGGGCAAACTGGCCGATCATGCCGCTGTCCATGCCCAGCGCGCTGAACGCGTTGTTGAGGTCGTTGCTGTCTTTGACATTGCCCAGCGCGTTTTCAAGACCTGCGGACTTGCCGGACGAACCGAGCAACGCCCCGAGCGCCGCCAGATTGCCGCTGCCACCGGACAGTTTGTCGATGCCCGGCACTTCCTTGGCCAGTTGCGAATAGTCGGTGCTGCTCAACTGATTCTTCGCCAGCCCAAGCATCGCGCTGGTGCCGCCAACGGCCTGCTCCGGCGTGACGTCCAGTGCACTCAGAGCACTCAACAAACCAGCGGTCTCCGAGGTCGGCGCCGCAGCGGCCGCCTTGTCACCACCCTGCATCCCCGCTACCGCACCGGCCACGTCGTTCAAACTGAAACCGGCAAACACCGGCCCGGCGGCCAGAGTCAGGAGCGATGCCAGGGCAAAACCGCGTGAAATCTTCATTCAGACATCCTCTTTGGAAAAAGCTGCCACCGGACAACGGCGACGAAACTGCCGGTTTGACCGGGTATTGGGCGGCATGTTCCTCGCGGCGCATCCCCTTCTCTACGCACTCACCAAAATGAATTGTTCAATCGTTGAATAGCCACTTCACTATTCGACTTCACACTGAAAACCCGACTATTTATTTCGATTGGAACTAACCAACTGTCAGATCTGACAGTTGGCAGTCATAACGATGCAAGTGAATATCTCCACTCCAATTACGTAACGGAGTACGAAATGATGAAGTTGAAAATTGTCACTGGCGCCGTGCTTGGTCTGACCATGATGAGTACTGCCTATGCTGCAACCTGCCCAACGATATCAGTGACTCATGCGCAAGGAGCCGAAGATGTCACCTTCACTTCTGCCCGACTTAAAGATAAAGACACTGCCAATTCGGTTGTCATCTGCCGATACGAAGGTGAGGCAGACCTTGGCGTCTCGGCTGGCTACAGAAACGACACTCCGGTTCAAGCCACCGGTAGCAATTGGAACGGTGATGAGTGTGCAACCAAGGATGGTGACGCCCGCAAATGCGCCTTTAAATAACTGGTCGAACACAGAACAAAAAAGGGCAGCCCGATCGGCTGCCCTTCTTACATGGGTAGAACTTACGCCGCACTGAACAACTTATGCGGATCAATCACAAACTTCTTCGGCACACCCGCATCGAACTCGCCGTAACCTTCCGGCGCCTGATCGAGGCTGATCACTTGCACGCCGACCACTTCGGCAATGTTGATGCGGTCCCACATGATCGCCTGCATCAACTGGCGGTTGTACTTCATCACTGGAGTCTGGCCGGTGTGGAAGCTGTGGGATTTGGCCCAGCCCAGGCCGAAGCGGATGCTCAGGCTGCCCATTTTCGCCGCGGCGTCGACGGCGCCCGGATCTTCGGTGACGTACAGGCCCGGGATACCGATCTTGCCGGCAACGCGCACCACGCCCATCAGTGAGTTGAGCACCGTGGCCGGGGCTTCGGCCTTGACGCCGTCGTGGCCGTGGCCGCGTGCTTCGAAACCGACGCAGTCCACCGCACAGTCGACTTCCGGCTCGCCCAGCAGTGCGGCGATCTGTTCGTGCAGCGGGGTGTCCTTGGACAGGTCGACGACCTCAAAGCCCTGGGCCTTGGCGTGAGCCAGGCGGATGGTGTTGACGTCGCCGACAATCACCACCGCCGCACCGAGCAAACGTGCGGAAGCGGCAGCGGCCAGACCGACCGGACCGGCGCCGGCGATGTACACGGAACTGCCCGGGCCAACGCCGGCAGTAACCGCGCCGTGGTAACCGGTCGGGAGGATGTCGGAGAGGCAGGTCAGGTCGCGGATTTTCTCCATGGCCTTGTCGCGATCCGGCAGTTTCAGCAGGTTGAAGTCGGCGTACGGCACCAGCACGTATTCAGCCTGGCCACCGGTCCAGTCGCCCATGTCGACGTAACCGTATGCGCCGCCGGCACGGGCCGGGTTGACGGTCAGGCAGACGCCGGTGTGTTGCTCCTTGCAGGAACGGCAGCGCCCGCAAGCTACGTTGAACGGAACAGAGACCAGATCGCCGATCTTCAGGTTTTCGACGTCGGAACCCTTTTCGATCACCTCGCCGGTGATTTCGTGACCCAGCACCAGACCGGTCTGCGCCGTGGTCCGACCGCGCACCATGTGTTGGTCGGAGCCGCAGATGTTGGTGGAAACCACTTTGAGAATGACCCCGTGCTCGATCTTGCGACCGCGCGGGTCCTGCATTTTCGGATAGTCGATTTTCTGTACTTCGACCTTGCCAGCGCCGAGATACACCACACCACGATTGCCAGACATGCCATCACCTCTATATTTGTTGTTGGGTAGAGAGTTGATTGAGCTTCAAGCGGCAAGCTACAAGCCGCAAGAAGTGTGCTGACCGCTTGTTCTTGCGGCTTGGAGCTTGAAGCTTGGAGCTAAAGAACGACTGTTCTGTTGGCGTTCAGGAACACGCGTCTTTCGATGTGATACCCGACCGCCCGCGCCAAGGTCAGGCCTTCGATATCCCGGCCCTTGGCAATCAGGTCCTCGGGGTAATGACTGTGATCCACCGCCTCGACGCCCTGGGCGATGATCGGCCCTTCATCGAGGTCGTTGTTGATGTAATGCGCCGTCGCGCCAACCAGTTTCACGCCCTTGTTGTAGGCCTGGTGATACGGCTTGGCGCCCTTGAAGCCCGGCAACAACGAGTGATGAATGTTGATCGCCTTGCCGTCGAGCTTGCGGCACAGCTCCGGCGACAGCACCTGCATGTAGCGGGCGAGGATCACCAGTTCGGCACCGGCCTCTTCGATCACCTGCCAGACCTGACGCTCCTGCGCCGGTTTGTCATTGGGGTCGAGAGGGAAATGGTAGTAGGGAATCTGGTGCCAGTCGGCCAACGGCTTGAGATCCGGATGGTTGGACACCACCGCCGCCACGTCCATCGACAACTGGCCGATGCGCTGGCGATAGAGCAAGTCATTGAGGCAGTGATCGGCCTTGGAGACCATGATCACCACTTTCGGCCGGTAGTTCGGCGCGGTCAGCTCGAAGAGCATGCCGAACGCTTCTCCGCGCTCGGCCAAACCTGCGCGGAAGGATTGCTCGTCGAAGCCGTCGGGCTGACGGAATTCCACGCGGATGAAGAAGCGCCCCGAGAGGCGGTCATCGAACGAGTGGTGCTCGGTCACATAACAGCCCTGCTCGAACAGAAAACGCGTGACCGCGTCCACCGTGCCGAGGACGCTGGGACAGTCAGCGGTCAGAATCCATGTGTCTGGGGCGCGGCTCATATTTTTTCCTCTGATCGTTCCTACGCTCTGCGTGGGAATGCCGCCATGGACGCTCTGCGTCCGCTCTTGGGACGCGGAGCGTCCCGGGATGCATTCCCACGCGGAGCGTGGGAACGATCATCTATCTGCTCCCTTTCCCCTCTCCCCCTTGGGGGAGAGGGCTGGGGTGAGGGGGTGGCTTTTGATCTTCAGGCCTGAACGCTGAGGCCGTACTCGGCCGAAGCATCCTGCAACCACAACCACCAGTAATCCGAGAAGCTGCGACGGATCAGCAGTTCCCAGGTGTCTTCGGCGGTATGACGAATCATCAGCTGCGATTTGGCGAACACCGTGCCCACCGCTTTGCCGACCGGAAAGTTGTTCGGGTGCACGTCATAGCTGGTGGATTTCATCAGCACCTGGCGCACGTTCGGCCCGCTCAGTTCGAGAATTTGCTGGCCGCCGCTGACATTCACGATGGCAATGTGCAGATCACCCAGCGCTTCACGCAGTTTCTGCTCGGCGGCGAATTCTTCGCCGCTTGGCACGATCAGCAGCCACTCGTCCGGGCCCATCCATTGCAGGCTGGTTTCGCCTTTGACGATCACGCTGAGGGCGCCGGGCAATTCAATGCCCAACGCTTTGTGCACACCGGCCGCGAAGGCTGCATCGTGGCCATCGCCACGAATGGTCAGGTGGCCGAGGAGTTTTTTCTCACGCACGATCACGCCGGCGTTCTTGCGGCCCTTGCCGACCAGGCTGGCGAGGTCGGCATGGTGCAGCGACGACTCGGCACGGGCGCCGGTGGTCGGGCGTTGCTGGTAAACATTGGCTGTGGTCATAAAGCACCTTCTTGTATTGATCGTTCCCACGCTCTGCGTGGGAATGCCGCCATGGACGCTCTGCGTCCGCTCTTGGGACGCGGAGCGTCCCGGGATGCATTCCCACGCGGAGCGTGGGAACGATCAGGGTCAGATGTTCTGCCGCTCACCCTTCGGATCGAAGAACACCGAAGAAACGATTTCCGCTTCGATCACGCTGCCATCGGCCAGCGGTGCGAACACCCGCTCGCCCATGCGCTTGAGACCGCCCTTGACCACACCCATGGCAAACGAATAACCGAGGGAGTTGTGCGCGTAGCTGGAGGTCACGTGGCCGACCATGGTCATCGGGATCGCCTGCTTGGTGTTGAACACCAGCTGCGCACCTTCCGGCAG
Source organism: Pseudomonas sp. Sample_11 (assembly GCF_004307505.1). Lineage (NCBI taxonomy): Bacteria > Pseudomonadati > Pseudomonadota > Gammaproteobacteria > Pseudomonadales > Pseudomonadaceae > Pseudomonas > Pseudomonas sp. Sample_11. Next base: position 58,606 of record NZ_RCOD01000072.1, on the reverse strand, counting down.
CCATTTGGTCGGATCGATCGGCTTGAGGCCCACCAGTTGTTTGCGCTGTTCCTTGACGCAATCTTCGCGGTTCATGCCACGCTGGCCGATCCACGAGAACGGTTTGGTGCGACCCACACACCAGCCCATGTTCAGGTCATCCGGGGTCATTGAGCCGTCGGTGTCCTGGCCGACGATGATGAAGCCCTTCTCCGCCCGCAAAACGTGCATGGTTTCGGTGCCGTACGGCGTCAGGTTGTACTGCTTGCCGGCCTCGACGATTTTCTCCAGCACGCCCATCGCGTAGTCGGCCTGCACGTTGACTTCGTACGACAGCTCACCGGTGAACGAGATACGGAACACCCGCGCCGGCACATCGCCGACCAGACCTTCTTTCCAGGTCATGAACGGGAACGCTTCGTTGCTCAGATCGATGTCAGTCACGGCGCTGAGCAGCTTGCGGCTGTTCGGCCCGGACAGGGTCATGGTCGCCCAGTGGTCGGTGACGGAAGTGAAGTACACCTTCAGCTCCGGCCATTCGGTCTGGTGGTACAGCTCCAGCCACTGCAGTACGCGCGCGGCGCCGCCGGTGGTGGTGGTCATGACGAAATGGTTGTCGGCCAGACACGCGGTCACACCGTCGTCGAAGACCATGCCGTCTTCCTTGCACATCAGACCGTAGCGAGCCTTGCCCACGTCGAGCTTGGTCCAGGCGTTGGTGTACACGCGGTTGAGGAACTCGCGGGCATCCGGGCCTTGGATGTCGATCTTGCCGAGGGTCGAGGCATCGAGCAGGCCGACGCTGTCGCGCACGGCTTTGCATTCGCGCTTGACCGCCGCGTGCAGGTCTTCACCGTTTTTCGGGAAATACCAGGGACGCTTCCACTGACCGACGTCTTCAAACTCGGCGCCGTTCTTCACGTGCCAGGCATGCAGCGCGGTGTAGCGCACCGGTTCGAAGATGTGCCCGCAATGCCGACCGGCCACAGCGCCGAAGGTCACCGGCGTGTAGTTCGGACGGAACATGGTGGTGCCCATCTGCGGGATGGTCACGTTCAGCGACCGGGCGGCAATGGCCAGACCGTTGACGTTGCCGAGCTTGCCCTGATCGGTGCCGAAGCCCAGCGCGGTATAGCGTTTGACGTGCTCGACCGACTCGAAACCTTCACGGGTCGCCAATTCGATACCACCGGCGGTGACGTCGTTCTGGAAGTCGACGAATTGCTTCGGTGCACGCGCCGAGTTCTTCTCGTGCGGCACCTGGAACAGCGCCAGGGTCGGCTCTTCGAGACGGCTCAGGGCTTTCGGCAACACGCCTTCGACAGTCTGGAAACCGGCTTCGGCGGCAGCGCGCACGCCACCTTCAAAACCGTCGGCCAGCGAATCGCCCAGCGCGTAGACGCCATTGATGCCACCGACGCACACGCGCTTCTGCGGTGCTTCGCCCGGTACGAAACCGAGAATGTCTTCGCGCCACACTGGTTTGCCACCGAGGTGCGAAGCCAGGTGAACCACCGGGCTGTAACCGCCGGAGCTGGCCACCAGGTCGCAGTCGAGCCACTCGCCCGGACTGGTTACGGCGTGGGCCTTTACGTCAATCGCGGCGACGCGCGCAGCGGTCACACGCTTGCTGCCACGCACTTCAATGACCGCGCTGCCGGTGAGGATGCGAATGCCTTTGGCGCGCGCTTCTTCGACCAATGCACCGCGCGGATTGCTGCGGGCGTCAGCGATGGCGACGACTTGCAGACTGGCATCGAGCCAATCGAGAGCGACACGATAGGCGTGATCGTTGTTGGTCGACAGCACCAGTTTTTTGCCCGGCGCTACGCCATAACGACGCACGTAAGTCGACACCGCACCGGCGAGCATGTTGCCCGGCACGTCGTTGTTGCCGTAGACCAGCGGACGCTCGTGGGCGCCGGTCGCCAGCACCACGCGCTTGGCGCGGACACGGTGGATGCGCTGACGCACCTGACCGATCGGCGCGCGGTCACCGAGGTGATCGGTGAGGCGTTCGTGAATGGTCAGGAAGTTGTGGTCGTGGTAGCCGTTGACCGTGGCGCGCGGCAACAGCAGCACGTCCGGGGTGTTCTTCAATTCAGCGATGACACTGGCGACCCATTCCATCGCCGGTTTGCCGTCGAGGCTTTCGCGCGAGTCGAGCAGGCTGCCGCCGAACTCTTCCTGCTCATCGGCCAGAATCACTCGGGCACCGCTGCGCGCAGCCGCCAGGGCAGCGGCGAGACCGGCCGGGCCGGCACCGACGATCAGCACGTCGCAGTGCTGGTTCATGTAGTCGTAGGTGTCCGGATCGTTCTCGGTCGGCGAACGGCCGAGGCCGGCAGCCTTGCGGATGTACTTCTCGTAAGTCATCCAGAACGATTGCGGGTACATGAAGGTTTTGTAGTAGAAACCCGGCGGCATCAGCTTGCCGCCGACCTTGCCGAGAATCCCCATCATGTCGTTGTTGACGCTCGGCCAGCCATTGGTGCTGGTGGCGACCAGGCCCTGATACAACGCCTGTTGCGTGGCGCGCACGTTGGGAATCTGCGTGGCTTCGGTGGCACCGATCTGCAGCACGGCGTTCGGCTCTTCGGAACCGGCGGCGAAGATGCCGCGAGGGCGCGAATACTTGAAGCTGCGGCCGATGATGTCGACGCCGTTGGCGATCAGTGCGGCGGCCAGCGAGTCGCCTTCGTAGCCTTTGTAGGTCTGGCCGTTGAAGGTGAAGCTCAGCACTTTGTTGCGGTCGATCCGTCCACCGTTGGACAGGCGATTGGTCTGGCTCATACCTTCTCTCCCAGCGCCGTCGTGGCTGTTTTCGCAGTGCCAGCCTTGTCGGTGAATTGCGGCTTCTCGCCGATCTTGTAGCTCTCGAGAATCTCGTAGGTCACGGTATCGCGAGTGACGTTGAAGTACTGGCGGCAACCGGCAACGTGGTCCCACAACTCATGGTGCAGACCGCGCGGGTTATCGCGAAAGAACATGTAGTCGCCCCACTCTTCATCGGTGCAGGCGTTCGGATCCAGCGGACGCGGGATGTGCGCCTGACCGGATGCGTGGAATTCCTCTTCAGAGCGCAGTTCGCCGCAGTGAGGACAGAAGATATGCAACATGGGGATTTCTCCTGTTAGTGGGCAACCGCAGCAGCGCCGTGTTCATCGATCAACGCACCGTTGTGGAAACGGTCGATGGAGAAAGGTGCAGCCAATGGGTGCATTTCACCCTTGGCCAGACTCGCGGCAAACACGTTGCCCGAACCCGGTGTGGCCTTGAAGCCACCGGTGCCCCAACCGCAGTTGAAGAACATGTTTGGTACCGGCGTTTTCGAGATGATCGGGCAAGCGTCCGGGGTGGTGTCGACGATGCCGCCCCACTGGCGGTTCATGCGTACGCGGGACAACACCGGGAACATCTCGACGATGGCCTGGATGGTGTGTTCGATTACCGGGTACGAACCACGCTGGCCGTAGCCGTTGTAGCCGTCGATACCGGCGCCGATCACCAGGTCGCCCTTGTCGGACTGGCTGATGTAACCGTGTACGGCGTTGGACATGATCACGCTGTCGATAATCGGTTTGATCGGCTCGGACACCAGCGCTTGCAGCGGGTGGGATTCGATCGGCAGGCGGAAACCGGCAAGCTTGGCCATGTGCCCGGAGTTACCGGCCGTCACCACGCCGACGCGCTTGGCGCCGATGAAACCCTTGTTGGTTTCGACGCCGATGCACACACCGTTTTCCTTGCGGAAACCGATCACTTCGGTCTGCTGGATCAAGTCCACGCCCAAGGCATCGGCGGCACGGGCGAAGCCCCACGCCACGGCATCGTGACGGGCGACGCCGCCGCGACGCTGCACGGTGGCGCCCATGATCGGGTAGCGAGTGTTTTTCGAGCAGTCCAGGTACGGAATTTCGTCCGCAACCTGCTTGGCGTCGAGCAGTTCGCCGTCGACGCCGTTGAGGCGGTTGGCGCTGACCCGACGCTCGGAATCACGGATGTCCTGCAGGGTGTGGCACAGGTTGTAGACGCCACGCTGGGAGAACATCACGTTGTAGTTGAGATCCTGCGACAGGCCTTCCCACAATTTCATCGCGTGTTCGTAGAGGTGCGCCGACTCGTCCCACAGGTAGTTGGAACGCACGATGGTGGTGTTGCGCGCGGTGTTACCGCCGCCCAGCCAGCCTTTCTCGACCACGGCGACATTGGTAATGCCGTGCTCCTTGGCCAGATAGTAGGCCGTCGCCAGGCCGTGCCCGCCGCCGCCGACGATGACCACGTCGTAGACTTTTTTCGGGGTGGGCGTGCGCCACATGCGCTGCCAGTTTTCGTGGTGGCTGAGCGAGTGTTTGAACAGGCCGAAGCCGGAATAGCGTTGCATAGTCATTACTCCAAAACCGACTCAGCGATAAACCGGGAAGTCTGCGCACAGGGCCGAGACCTGCTGGGCGACATTGGCCTCGACATCGGCGTCGCCGAGGTTGTCGAGGATGTCGCAGATCCAGCCGGCGAGGGTTTCGCACTGGCTGACCTTGAAGCCGCGCGTGGTCACCGCCGGGGTGCCGATGCGCAGGCCCGAGGTCACGAACGGCGACTGCGGGTCGTTCGGCACGGCGTTCTTGTTCACCGTGATGTGCGCGCGGCCCAGCGCGGCGTCGGCGTCCTTGCCGGTCAGGCCCTGACGGATCAGGCTGACCAGGAACAAGTGGTTGTCGGTACCGCCGGACACAACATCGTAGCCACGCTTGATGAACACGCTGGCCATCGCCTGGGCGTTGTCGATCACTTGTTGCTGATAAGCCTTGAAGCCAGGCTCCAGTGCTTCCTTGAAGCACACCGCTTTACCGGCGATGACGTGCATCAGCGGGCCGCCCTGGGCGCCGGGGAAAACGGCGGCGTTGAGCTTCTTCTCGATCTCTTCGTTGAACTTGGCCAGGATCAACCCACCACGCGGACCGCGCAGGGTCTTGTGCGTGGTGGTGGTGACCACGTCGGCGTACGGCAGCGGATTCGGGTACAGGCCCGCAGCGACCAGACCGGCGACGTGGGCCATGTCGACGAACAGCAGCGCGCCGACCTTGTCGGCGATCTGACGGAAGCGCGGGAAGTCCAGAGTCTTCGAGTAAGCCGAGAAACCGGCAACGATCATTTTCGGTTTGCACTCGACGGCCAGACGCTCGACTTCGTCGTAGTCGATCAGCCCGGTGTCGGTGTTGATGCCGTACTGCACGGCGTTGTAGAGCTTGCCCGAGGACGACACTTTCGCGCCGTGGGTCAGGTGACCGCCGTGGGCCAGGCTCATGCCGAGGATAGTGTCGCCCGGCTGGATCAACGCCAGGTACACGGCGCTGTTGGCCGAGGAGCCGGAGTGCGGCTGGACGTTGGCATAGTCGGCACCGAACAGTTGCTTGGCGCGTTCGATGGCCAGCGCTTCGACTTTATCCACATGCTCGCAGCCGCCGTAGTAGCGCTTGCCCGGATAGCCCTCGGCGTATTTGTTGGTCAGGCCGCTGCCTTGCGCCTGCATGACGCGCTTGCTGGTGTAGTTCTCCGACGCGATCAGCTCGATGTGATCTTCCTGACGTTGCTCCTCGGCATTCATCGCCGCCAGCAGTGCATCGTCGTAACCCTGGATCTGGTCTTGCTTGCTGAACATCGCGTCTCTCCCAGCGGCATCTGTGCGCCATTCGTCTCGGTAAGGCACTGACAATGATGGCAGTGCCCTTTGATGCGATGGTATGACCGGCACAGACAGCTCAAATGCCTGCGGACGCCACGCAAAGGTGCGTTTACGACATGGCTGGAAATGACCCGAAGAATGCACTCCCCCTGTAGGAGCTGCCGAAGGCTGCGATCTTTTGACTTTGACTTTGAAGATCAACGGATCGCAGCCTTCGGCAGCTCCTACAGGGGTCAGGCGATGATTTGGCGGATGGCGAGCAGCAGGAGGAAATGCGCGGGATACAACGCATACGCCCAGCGCCGCATCGGTGGAGGCCGGACATGTCGCCCATGTCGCAACAAGAACATTCCGAGCATCGGCGCAAACAGACAAGTCGTCAGCCCTAGAATCGCCACGCTGTTGCCGAAGCGCGCCGATTCGAGCAGCACTTGCCATTGATTCGCCGCCAGACACACCAGCCCCGGCAACAGGCTGAAATACCAGGGTCGGCGGAAAACCAGCAACATCGCCAACGGCAACAATACGCCGAAGAAACCAAACATCAGTCGTTCTGAAAAAACCGCCGCAACCACCAGCGCGGCCAGTGCGAGCAATCGCGCCACCGACGCTGAGTCCTGCCAGCCGCGCGCCACCAGCAAGCCCAGCGCCAGCGTCGGCATCACGTTGAACGTGTCAGGGTCGGGGATATAAAAGCGATAAGGGACTTCGCTGATGGCGCTGAACAGCAACAGCCAGCCCAGATAGCGCCATTCCATTTTGCGCGAATCGTCTCGTGCCAGATTCGCCGCCATCGCCAGGCAAAACCATGGAAACGCCAATCGCCCGGGCACATACAACCAATCGACGGAGAAGCCGACATATCGCAGGTGATCGAGCAACATGCTCAGCAACGCCAGCCATTTGAGCAGATCCAGGGCACCGTCGCGTTGGCTCAGGTGCATAATCGGCCCATAAACTGGTAATTTTCCCCACCCGACATCGCATGTGCTCCCCGGAAGATCTTCGGTAAAGTGCGCATCCTCATTGACCACGAGCCTTCACAAGAGTCTCGATTACGGAAGCCGGCCATGACCGACAAGAGCCAACAATTCGCCAGCGACAACTATTCCGGGATCTGCCCGGAAGCCTGGGCTGCCATGGAACAGGCCAACCACGGCCACCAGCGCGCTTACGGCGACGATGAATGGACCGCCCGCGCGGCGGATCATTTCCGCAAACTGTTCGAAACCGACTGCGAAGTGTTCTTCGCCTTCAACGGCACCGCCGCCAACTCGCTGGCCCTGTCGTCGCTGTGCCAGAGTTACCACAGCGTGATCTGCTCGGAAACCGCCCACGTCGAAACCGACGAATGCGGCGCTCCGGAATTCTTTTCCAACGGCTCGAAGCTGCTGATCGCCGGCACCGAAAACGGCAAGATCACCCCGCAATCGATCCGCGAAGTCGCACTCAAGCGCCAGGACATCCACTACCCGAAACCGCGCGTGGTAACCCTGACTCAAGCCACTGAAGTCGGCAGCGTCTACACCCCGGAAGAAGTCCGCGCCATCAGCGCAACCTGCAAAGAACTGGGCCTGCACCTGCACATGGACGGCGCGCGGTTCTCCAACGCCTGCGCATTCCTCGGCTGCTCGCCCGCCGACCTGACCTGGAAGGCCGGCGTTGATGTACTGTGCTTCGGCGGCACCAAGAACGGCATGGCGGTGGGTGAAGCGATCCTGTTCTTCAACCACAAACTGGCCGAAGACTTCGACTACCGCTGCAAGCAGGCCGGGCAACTGGCGTCGAAGATGCGCTTTTTGTCGGCACCGTGGGTCGGCATTCTGGAAAACGACGCCTGGCTCAAATACGCCCGCCACGCCAACCACTGCGCGCAACTGCTGGCAGAACTGGTCAGCGACATCCCCGGCGTCGAACTGATGTTCCCGGTGCAGGCAAACGGCGTGTTCCTGCAACTGTCCGAGCCGGCCATCGCTGCGTTGACTGCAAAGAACTGGCGCTTCTACACCTTCATCGGCAAGGGCGGCGCACGTTTCATGTGCTCCTGGGACACCGAAGAAGAGCGCGTGCGCGAACTGGCCCGCGATATTCGCGAGGTCATGTCGGCCTGATCCCGCCCATGATCATTCCCACGCGCAGCAAAGGAATGTCTCCCGGGACGCTCCGCGTTCCAGCTTCACCATTATCGACAAGGTCAAGACCGCTATGACGCAGAGCGTGGGAACGATCTTTATCTCCACATCTGCCCCACCCTGATCGTTCCCACGCTCCGCGTGGTAACGCCTCCAGGGACGCTCCGCGTTCCAGCTTCACCCTTGGCGACAGGCTGAAAACCGCTATGACGCAGAGCGTCAGTGGCTGCATTCCCACGCAGAGCGTGGGAACGATCTTTATCTCCACATCTGACCACCCTGATCGTTCCCACGCTCCGCGTGGTAACGCCTCCAGGGACGCTCCGCGTTCCAGCTTCACCCTTGGCGACAGGCTGAAAACCGCTATGACGCAGAGCGTCAGTGGCTGCATTCCCACGCAGAGCGTGGGAACGATCTTTATCTCCACATCTGCCCCACCCTGATCGTTCCCACGCTCCGCGTGGTAACGCCTCCAGGGACGCTCCGCGT
>NZ_RCOD01000072.1:0-50223 GCF_004307505.1 Pseudomonas sp. Sample_11 | reverse complement strand
CAATGACGCAGAGCGTCAGTGGCTGCATTCCCACGCAGAGCGTGGGAACGATCTTAGGTCGGGAATGACTTTTCCCACTGTAGTTGCAGACGTCTCTTCTAGCACGTTCCCTACTCCGGCCTCACCCTGATCGTTCCCACGCTCTGCGTGGTAATGCATCTCGGGACGCTCCGCGTTCCATCTCATTCGCACCGCAAGATTCAAGGATCGAATCCCATGGGCCGCAGCCGCTATACGATTACCGAAGCCGACAAACCGCATTTCCTGACCTGCACCGTGATGGAGTGGTTGCCGCTGTTCATCCGCCCGTACATCGTTGAGCACCTGCTCAACTGCTGGCGATATCAGCAGACACATCATGACTTGAAGCTATACGGCTACGTGATTCTGGAAAACCATCTTCACTTTGTCGCCCAAGCGCCTGACCTGAGCAAATGCCTCAGCCAGTTCAAGTCCTTCACCGCGCGACAAATCATCAATGACTTGCAAACCAAAGGCGCCGACAAAGCCTTGCAGCGTCTGCGCTTCAGCAAACGCGCGCATAAGCAGGACCGGGTGTATCAACTGTGGCAAGAAGGCACGCACGCGGAAATGGTCTACAGCGAATCGGTGATGCGCCAAAAGCTTGAATACATCCACAACAATCCGGTGAAACGCGGATATGTGGACTTACCGGAGCATTGGCGTTATTCGAGTGCCAGGGACTACGCGGGAATCGAGGGTATGATCGACGTTCAGCGCTGGTATTGAAATGGGACGCGGAGCGTCCCGGGCGGCATTCCCACGCGGAGCGTGGGAGCGATCATAAAAGCCTCAGAACTCAATCCGCACATCCCCCTTCGGCACGCTGCAGCACGACAAGATAAACCCTTCGGCCTCGTCATCCTCGGTAATCCCGCCGTTGTGCTCCATCTCCACTTCGCCGCCCAGTTTCATCACCTTGCACGTTCCGCAGATACCCATGCCGCAGGCTTTCGGGATCATCAAGCCAAGTTTGGCGGCTGCCGCGTGGACGGTTTCGCCCGGGCCGACGCGAATGCTTTTGCCGGAGGCGGTGAATTCGACCTGGTGCAGATCCGCGGCGTCGATTTCCGGCGCATCGGCGGCTTGTTCGGCCTGTTCCACCGCGTCGGCGCGGGCCTCGGGTGGCGTGGCGCCGAAGGATTCTTCGTGGTAGCGCGACATGTCGTAGCCGGCCGCTTCCAGCAGGCGCTTGACCGCAGTCATGTATGGCGTCGGGCCGCAGCAGAACACTTCGCGTTCGAGGAAGTCCGGAACCATCAGTTCGAGCATCTTGTGATTCAGGTAACCGCGATAACCGGCCCATGGCTCACCGAGGCCGTGCTTTTCGCAGATCAGGTGCAGGCTGAAGTTGTCGATCCGCGACGCCATGTGCTCGAGTTCGCGGTGGTAAATGATGTCTTTCGGCGAGCGCGCGCTGTGCACGAACGTCATGTCAACGTTGGCGTTGGTGTCGTAGAACCAGCGCGCCATCGACATGCACGGGGTGATGCCGACGCCGCCGCTCAAATACAGAACCTTCGGGCTCGGGAAGTCGATCGCGTTGAACAGCCCGACCGGGCCGTGCACCGCCAGCTCCTGACCTTCATGCAAAGTGTCGTGCAACCAGTTCGAGACCTTGCCGCCCGGCACGCGTTTGATCGTCACCGAAAAGCTGTACGGCACCGACGGCGAGCTGGAAATCGTGTACGAGCGCATGATCGGCTGGCCTTCGATTTCCAGCTCCAGCGTGACGAACTGCCCCGGCTTGAAGAAGAACAGGATCGGCTGGTCGGCCATAAAGCAGAAGGTGCGCACATCCCAGGTTTCCTGGATGACTTTGACGCAACGGACAATGTGTCGGCCATTGGCCCAGGTCTGGGTGGTGACCGGATTCAGGAAGCTGTTGGACATGCTGTTCTCCACGGCCGACTGTCGGCCTCTTGTCGGCGATTCTGCGTATAGCGCAGACCGTGCGTTTACCTATCCGCGACATTGACATACTTATCGCGACCAGCCCTTGAACACCGGGGCTTGCGCGTCGGGAACAGATTGCGCCATGTCGCGCATGGATAAGGTTCCCCCCAGCGCCGGCCCCACACTCGCCCCAACACAAGACGACTTCTTTACACCTTGCGTAGCAACCGTTTTGCAGCACACCTGATCAGCCACTTTCGCCGGCCACGCAGAGGGCCATGAGGATTACATCGATGGACGTCACCGCAAAAATCAGCCTGGGCGATCCGCTGGAACCCGCACGCAAGGCCACCGCACAAATGCTGCAGGAGCGCGAGCGCACCTTTTCCCTGCCGCAACCGTTCTACAGCGACGAGCGCCTGTTCGATATCGATATGCAGGAGATCTTCCAAAAGGAATGGTTGATCGCCGGCATGACCTGCGAGATCCCGGCCAAGGGCAACTACCTGACCCTGCAGGTCGGCAAGAACCCGATCATCGTCATTCGCGGCGCCGAGGGCGTGGTGCACGCGTTCCACAACGTCTGCCGCCACCGTGGCTCGCGCCTGTGCACCAGTGAAAAAGGCAAAGTCGCCAAACTGGTCTGCCATTACCACCAGTGGACTTACGAACTGGACGGGCGCCTGCTGTTCGCCGGCACCGAGATGGGCGCCGACTTCGACATGAAGCAGTACGGCCTGAAACCGGTGAACGTGAAAACCGCTGGCGGCTACATCTTCATCAGCCTGGCGGAGAACCCGCCGGCCATCGATGACTTCCTGTCGACGCTTAACCATTACATGGAACCGTACGACATGGAGAACACCAAGGTGGCGATCACCACCACCTTGATGGAAAAGGCCAACTGGAAACTGGTGCTGGAAAACAACCGTGAGTGCTACCACTGCAACGCGTCGCACCCGGAACTGTTGAAAACCCTGCTGGAGTGGGACGACGTCACCGACCCGCGCGCCGATCAGGCGTTCAAGGATCACGTCGCCGCCTCCGCCGCTGCCTGGGAAGCCGAAAAGATCCCTTACGCTCACGCCAGTTTCGGCTTGCGCAACCGCATCGTGCGCATGCCGCTTCTCAAGGGCACCGTGTCGATGACCCTCGACGGCAAGCAAGGCTGCGCGAAACTGATGGGCCGCATCAAGAACCCGGACCTGGGCTCGATGCGCATCCTGCACCTGCCGCATTCGTGGAACCACTGCATGGGCGATCACATCATCGTCTTCACCGTGTGGCCGATCAGCGCTCAGGAAACCATGGTCACCACCAAGTGGCTGGTGCACAAGGATGCGGTGGAAGGTGTCGATTACGACGTCGAGCGCATGCGCCAGGTGTGGGACGCGACCAACGATCAGGATCGGCGTCTGGCTGAGGAAAACCAGCGCGGGATCAACTCCACCGCTTACCAACCGGGGCCTTATTCCAAGACCTATGAATTCGGCGTGGTCAACTTCGTCGACTGGTACAGCGAGCGGATGTTGAACAACCTTGGGGCAGAGCCAGCGCCTTACCTGAAAGGCGTACCGGTTCAGGGCTGATCAGGAGCAAAAGATCGCAGCCTGCGGCAGCTCCTACAGGTGGAATGCATTCCCCTGTGGGAGCGAGCCTGCACGCGAAGGCGTCCTGACCTACATCACAAGTCTGATTGATCAATTTCCGATCAACCACCCCCGCCCCCATACCCACCAAGCCCTCCAGCCTTCCGCAAACAAGTTATCCACATACCCGCCCACAGCAAATGGGGGTAACTGTGGATGAGTCAAAAAATATCTTGCTGATTTGCAAAGAAAAACCGTGACTTATCCATAAGCATGGTTTCTGAAAACGATTGGTTGTTTTTTGATCGAATCGCTGTAGACCTCATATTTAAAGGGCTCTAGCAGGTAGCAAACACGTTATCCACAGAAGCGCCAACAGAGATCGGGGGTAACTTTGGCTGGCCTGTGGAAAAAACCGTGCGGACGGGGAAAAGTGCTCTTGCGGGACGCATTCTTTGCTTGGACAGCTCATTTGATCAGGAAATGATCAACCTTCCGTAAGCCTTGTTCTATATGGCCTACAGCTGATAGCGAACATCTTATCCACAGAAGCGCCAACAGAGATTGGGGGCAACTTGTCGATTTATACCGAGGGAAAAGCCCGAGAAATCCGTGAGTTACGCTGATCGTTTTTTGACCTTATGGCTGAAAGGCTTGAATGGCGTGGGGTGCGAGCAAGGGCGAACACGTTATCCACAGCTTCGCCAACAGGGAATGTGGGTAAGCCGCTTCCCCTCACCCCAACCCTCTCCCAGAGGGAGAGGGGGCCGACCGCGTCGACTGGTGAGGTTACATCGACCTGAAACATTGTATTGATCTCAGGCTTGGCCAGACCAAGGCCACCGCCATGTCGCAGGTCGGTGTACTTGGCCAATTCGCCGCGGTAGGTCCCCTCTCCCTCTGGGAGAGGGCTAGGGTGAGGGGCTTTTCAGCGGACAACGCCCTCTTCAATCAGCAACTTCAGAATCGCTTCAGCCCCAGCCTGCGCGGTAACGCCCTTGAGCACCTGCCCCCCGCCGCCACTGGCCTTGGCCGTCGCAGCCTTCATCCGGTCGGCGCCGCTCTTGGCCTTGATCACCTTCAAGCGCTTGGGCCGTGGCTTGGCCGGCTGCAGTGTGGCGACGGCCAACAATTGGTCCTCCACCACTTCAACGTCATCGGCGGCCAATTCGCCCCGTCGTGCCGGGCCATACGCGCTCTGCCGAGGCTTCGGTGCGGCGTTATCCACAGTGGCCAGAAACGGCAGTTTGACCTTCAAGCGGCGTCGCTGCCCGCGCGGCAACGCTTGCAGGACCAGCGCCGACCCGTCATTGATCGATTCGACCTGCGCCAGGCCCACCACCAGCGGCCAGCCCAGACCTTCCGCCAGCAGGAACGGCAACATCCCCGAACCTTCCCCGGTTTCCGCCTGGCTACCGGTCAGCACCACTTGCGCACCGGCATCGCGCAGGTACGCGGTCAGCGCCGGCAAGGCATCGGCGCCAGCGGGTTGTTCCAGCACATGCAGCTGTTCCAGGCCCATGCCCAGATAGGCACGCAGGGCCGGTTCGGCAACATCACCGGCGTGCAGCACTTGCAGGTTATCCCCAGCCAGTTGCAGGCCCAGTTCCACCGCGCGCGCATCCTGATCGGCGCGCCGTGGCCGACCTGAGGTCGGGTGAGCACCGATTGAAACCAGACTGATAACGTTCGTGTTCATAGGGTTTCCTTACGCCGCATCGCGCTTGGCTTCGTTGCGGTAAGCCGCGACCGCTTCGATCAACGCTTGCAGAATCTCTGCGCTTTCGCCGATCACCGAAAGGTCGGCACGCTTGATCATGTCGCAACCCGGATCGAGGTTGATCGCCACCACCTTGTCGCAGGCGCCAATGCCTTGCAGGTGCTGGATCGCGCCAGAGATACCCACAGCTACATAGACCCGCGCGGTGACCCAGGTGCCGGACGCGCCGACCTGGCGATCCCGCGCCATGAAGCCATCGTCCACCGCCACCCGCGAAGCGCCTTCGGTGGCGCCGAGGGCTGCTGCCGTTTCGTGAAACAGCTGCCAGTCCTTGACGCCGTTACCGCCGGAGAAGATGAACTCGGCTTCGGCCATCGGAATCGCCGCCGGATCCACCGCTACGGCACCAAGATCTTCGATGCGCGACAAGCTGCGCGCGACGCTTGTGGATAACTCCACTGGCAACGCTTCGTGACGGGTTTCGCTGACCGGCTCCGCGCATTCGGCAGCGGCGAGAATCAACCGCGCCACTGGACGCGCCAAGTCTTGCAATCCGGCCCCGGCGCGGCCGATGCACTCCTGATCCTTGACCTGCCAGACCCGCGTGGCCGGGCGCTCGCCCAAGGCTGCAGCAAAGCGCCGGCCGAGTTCGCCGCCACCGCTGCGGCTGTCCGGCAGCAACCAGTGACGCGGATTGAACTGGTTATCCACAGCGCGCAAGCCCTGCACCCGCTGTTCCGGTGCATAACCGCTGAATTCCTCGCCTTCAAGCACCAGCAGGCGATCGACGCCAGCAGTTTCGAAAGCGCTTTCCTTGTGCTCGCCGAACACCACGGCGAGCACTGCACCATCGCTGCCGGCCAGTTGGTGAGCGAGGCCGAGCAGATCTCGGTCGTGGCTGCTCAGGCGACCGCCGACCATATCCGGCACCACGCTGATGTAGAACGCCGGAGCCGGTACCTGATGCAGCGGCAACTGCACTTCAACAGCAGCGGAACGTTTGACCGCCCCGCCCTGCTGCGCGCCGCTGCGGTCGATCCGTTTGATGCCGTTGGGGCCGATAAAACCCATGCCGTGCAGATTCTTGCGGATGACGCCATTGGGCCCCATCCAGCTGTGCTGCGCCGGTTGCATCGCCGCGTGCAGCGGATGCAAACGGTTACGCGCAATCCATTCGGCGCGCGGGTCGCGGCGGATAATGTCGCTCATCAGTGCACCTCCGCAGGTTCACGTTTGGCCGGCGTGGCAGGCTTGCTTGGCGCGGCGTCCTCGAGCAACGCGTCGGCGACCAGTTCGGCGATGTCCTTGATCAGCGGACGCGGTTCGACCACGCCTTCGAGCATCGCCGTGCACTGTGGACAACCCACCGCCACCAGTTCGGCGCCGGTTTCGCGGATGTCTTCCATGCGCATGTCGGGGATGCGCTGCTTGCCCGGAATGTCAGTGATCGGCGCGCCGCCACCACCGCCGCAGCAGCGCGAGCGGAAGCCGGAACGTTGCATCTCTTTGACTTCGATGCCGAGGGCACGCAGCACTTCGCGCGGCGCTTCGTACTCGCCGTTGTAGCG
This sequence comes from Pseudomonas sp. Sample_11, assembly GCF_004307505.1. Lineage (NCBI taxonomy): Bacteria > Pseudomonadati > Pseudomonadota > Gammaproteobacteria > Pseudomonadales > Pseudomonadaceae > Pseudomonas > Pseudomonas sp. Sample_11. Next base: position 43,429 of record NZ_RCOD01000072.1, on the reverse strand, counting down.
GCCCAGGTAGCACGGATCGTGATAGGTCACGCTGTTGCCTTTGTGCTGACCGAGGTTGAGCGCGCCGACCTGAATGATTTCCGCCATGTAGGTGCTGTGGTGCTGCACCAGGTAGTTGCCATCGAAGGCGCCGTACTCGTTTTTCAGCACATGGAAACTGTGCGGATCGCAGGTGACGATGCGGTTGAAGCTGTATTTGGCCAACGTCTGGATGTTGCGCTTGGCCAGCAACTGGAACGTCGCTTCGTCGCCGAGACGCCGCGCCACATCGCCGCTGTCACGTTCTTCAAGGCCGAGCACGGCGAAGTCGATGTTGGCCGCTTTCAGCACTTTGACGAACGCGCGCAGGGTTCGCTGGTTGCGCATGTCGAAGGCGCCGTCGCCGACCCAGAACAGCACGTCGGTGGATTTCTTTTCGCTGAGCAGATTGAGATTCAGATCCGCCGCCCAGTTCATCCGCCCGCCCGGGGCGAAACCGCCAGGGTTGTCGGTTGCAATAAGGTTCTCGAGAACTTCGGCACCCTTGTTCGGCGTCGCGCCTTTTTCCAGGGTCAGATGCCGGCGCATGTCGACGATCGCATCGACGTGCTCGATCATCATCGGGCACTCCTCGACGCAGGCGCGGCAGGTGGTGCACGACCACAGGGTTTCGGCGTCGACCAGACCGTTGACGATCGGTTGGTGCGGGTTGCCGCCATGCTCGCCGATCGGTTTGCCTGGATACGGGCTGCCGGCGAACTTCGCGTCAGTGCCGCCGGCGAGGCCGACGACCATGTCCTGAATCAGTTTTTTCGGGTTCAGCGGCTGGCCGGCGGCGAAGGCCGGGCACGCTGCTTCGCACTTGCCGCACTGCACGCAGGCGTCGAAACCGAGCAACTGGTTCCAAGTGAAGTCCTTGGGTTTTTCCACGCCCAGTGGCGCATCGGGATTGTTCAGGTCCAGCGGCTTCAGACCGGTAGAGCGCCCGCCGCCGAAGCGTTCCGGGCGACGGTGCCAGGCCAGGTGCAGTGCTCCGGCAAAGGCGTGTTTCATCGGCCCGCCCCAGGTCATGCCGAAGAACAGTTCCGACACGCCCCACAGCACGCCAACACCGAGAATGGCGGCGAGCACCCAACCGCCGAAGTTTTCCGGCAGGATCCCGGCGACCGGAAGGGTCACCAGGAAAAACGACGCGGAGAAGGCCAGCAGGCTTTTCGGCAGGCGCATCCACGGGCCTTTCGACAGACGCGCAGGCGGATTGACCCGGCGCAGATACATGAAGATCGCGCCGACAAACATCACCGCCGACATCAGCAGCAAGGCGTAGCCGAGGATGCGGTTATGCAGGCCGAAGCCGTGCACCAGAATGGCCAGCACAATCGACGCCACCGCACCGCCCGCCGTGGCAACGTGTGTGTTGGCAATGTATTTGTCCCGCGCGACGACGTGGTGCAGGTCGACCATGTAGCGCTTGGGCATGGCCAGCAGACCGCCGAGCAGATCGACCTTCGCCGCCCGCCCCCGGCGCCACATGTTCATCCGCCGCAACGCGCCGAGGACCGCAAGGCCCAGGGCTGCGAACAACAGGATTGGAAGAAGGGTGTTCAACATCAGAGTCACCTCTGGCGAGCGGCAAGCTGCAAGCTACAAGCGGCAAGAAAGAGCAGCATGGATCGGCTGTGCTTTTACTTGCAGCTTGAAGCTTGTGGCTTGCAGCTGAGCCGTCAAAAATCCTTACAGAGCCGAAGTGCGTCGTAAATGGCGGCGTGTGTATTACGCTGCGCCACGCAGTCGCCGATGCGGAACAGCAAGTAGCCGTCGCCCGCTTCGCTCAGCGAAGGTTGCGGCTGGATCGCGAACAGCGCTTCGACGTCGATCTGGCCCTTGTTGCGCGAGCCGTCCTTGAGGGCGTAGTAGATTTCCTCGTCCGGGCGCACGCCGTTTTCGACGACTACCTGATCGACCACCCGCTCCTCTTTCGCGCCGGTGTATTCGTTCTCCAGCACTGCGATCAGCTTGTCGCCTTCGCGGTAGACCTTCTCCAGCATCATGTCGCCGGTCATGATCACTTCTTTCGGGTACATGCTGCGGTAGTAGGTCGGGAACGACGTGCCGCCGATGGCCACGCCCGGTTTGATGTCGTCGGTGACGATCTCGACCTGGCTGCCCTTGTCGGCGAGGAAGTCGGCGACCGACATGCCGGTGAACTCGCAAATGGTGTCGTAGACCAGCACGTTCTTGCCCGGCGCAACCTTGCCGTCGAGCACGTCCCAACTGCTGACCACCAGCCCTTCGGCCGCGCCCCAGTGCTCGTTCTGCTCAAGGTACGGATGACCGCCAACCGCCAGCACCACGACATCCGGACGCAAGTCCATGATGGTGTCGGCATCCGCCGCCGTGCCCAGGCGCAGATCGACTTTCAGCCGCGCCAGTTCCAGCTGGAACCAACGGGTGATGCCGGCGATCTGGTCACGCTGCGGTGCTTTCGATGCGGTGGTGATCTGCCCGCCGATGAAGGCTTTTTTCTCGAACAGCGTGACGTCGTGGCCACGCTCGGCAGCCACGCGTGCGGCTTCCATCCCGGCCGGGCCGGCACCGACGATCACCACTTTGCGTTTCGGCCCGGTGGATTTCTCGATGATGTGCGGCACGCCCATGTATTCACGGGAGGTCGCGGCGTTCTGGATGCACAGCACGTCCAGACCCTGATACTGACGGTCGATGCAATAGTTGGCGCCGACGCACTGCTTGATCTGGTCGATCTGGCCCATCTTGATCTTGGCGATCAGGTGCGGGTCAGCGATGTGCGCGCGGGTCATGCCGACCATGTCGACGTAACCGCCCTCAAGAATGCGCGTGGCCTGGTTCGGGTCCTTGATGTTCTGCGCGTGCAACACCGGCACCTTGACCACTTCCTTGATCCCGGCAGCCAGGTGCAGGAACGGCTCCGGTGGATAACTCATGTTCGGAATCACGTTGGCCAGGGTGTTGTGGGTGTCGCAACCCGAGCCGACCACGCCGATGAAATCGAGCATGCCGGTGTCGTCGTAATACTTGGCGATCTGCTTCATGTCCTCGTGGGACAAGCCGTCCGGGTGGAACTCGTCACCGCACAGGCGCATGCCCACGCAGAAGTCGTCACCGACCTCGGCGCGCACGGCTTTCAGAACTTCCAGGCCGAACTTCATTCGGCCTTCGAAGGTGCCGCCCCATTCATCGGTACGCTTGTTGACGCGCGGGCTCCAGAACTGGTCGATCATGTGCTGGTGCACGGCCGACAGTTCGACGCCATCGAGGCCACCAGCCTTGGCCCGGCGCGCGGCCTGGGCGTAGTTGCCGATCACTCGCCAGATCTCTTCCGGCTCGATGGTTTTGCAAGTGGCGCGGTGCACCGGTTCACGGATGCCCGAGGGCGACATCAAGGTCGGCCAGTTGAAACCGTCCCAGCGCGAGCGCCGGCCCATGTGGGTAATCTGGATCATGATCTTGGCGCCATGCTTGTGCATGGCGTCGGCCAGATTCTGGAAGTGCGGAATGATCCGATCGGTGGACAGATTGACCGAACTCCACCATTCCTGTGGGCTGTCGATCGCCACCACGGACGAACCGCCGCAGATGGCCAGGCCGATACCGCCCTTGGCTTTCTCTTCGTAGTATTTGACGTAGCGGTCGGTGGTCATGCCACCGTCAGTCGCGTAGACCTCGGCGTGCGCGGTGCTGAGCACGCGGTTGCGGATGGTCAGTTTGCCGATCTGGATCGGCTGGAACATTGCTTCGAAAGCCATGGCACGGTCCTCGGCTTACAACGGCTTGACGATGAACAAGCCGTCATCGTGGCCCTCTTCGGAGCCTCCGTAGACTTGTTCGGCGACAGTACGGATCTTGCTGCCACGGGCTTCGAGAATCTGGTCCATGGCGCCGGCGAACCAGCCGGTGAACATGTAATCGACCTTGCGCCCGACCTTGCCGTACACATAGACGAATGCCGAGTGCTCGAGCTTGACGCTGGCGGTGCCTTTGTCGAGGTCGATGTCCTGGATCTTGAACAGGCCCCAGCCGCGCTGCGACAGGCGCTTCATGTAGTGCTCGAACACCGCGACGCCCTCCAGGCCGTGGCATTCGGCTTCCTTTTCACACCAGTGCCAGGCGGATTTGTAGCCGGCCTTGTAGAGGATCTCGGCATAGGCTTCAGCGCCGAGCACTTCCTCGATGCCCATGTGGTTGTTGACGAAAAAGTGACGCGGCACATACAGCATTGGCAGGGCGTCGGAGGTCCAGACACCGGTCTCGCTGTCGACTTCGATAGGCAATTGCGGGGCGATCTTGGCCATGGAAACTTAACTCCAGAAAATTTTGTGTGTTGCCCCCGACGCGGATGGCCGGGGGAAAGGATTCAGAAGTGCGGCGGCTTATTCGCCCCAGACATCTTTCAAGACGTTGACCCAGTTCTCGCCCATGATCTTGCGCACCACGCGCTCGGAATGGCCGCGCTTGAGCAGGGTTTCGGTGAGGTTGGGGAATTCGCCGACGGTGCGGATGCCCAGCGGGTTGATGATCTTGCCGAAGCTGGTCAGGCGGCGGGCGTAACCCTTGTCGTGGGTCAGGTATTCGAAGAAGTCCTGGCCGTGACCCTGAGTGAAATCGGTGCCGATACCGATGGCGTCTTCGCCAACGATGTTCATGGTGTATTCGATCGCTTCGGCGTAATCGTCGATGGTCGAATCGATGCCCTTGGCGAGGAACGGCGCGAACATGGTCACGCCGACGAAACCGCCGTGGTCGGCAATGAACTTCAGCTCTGCATCGGATTTGTTGCGCGGGTGCTCTTTGAGACCCGACGGCAGGCAGTGCGAATAGCAGACCGGTTTTTTCGATTCGAGAATGACTTCTTCGGAGGTCTTGGAACCGACGTGGGACAGGTCGCACATGACGCCGACGCGGTTCATCTCGGCGACGATCTCGCGACCGAAACCCGACAGGCCGCCGTCACGCTCGTAGCAACCGGTGCCGACCAGATTCTGGGTGTTGTAGCACATCTGCACGATGCCAACGCCGAGCTGCTTGAACACCTCGACATAGCCGATCTGGTCTTCGAAAGCGTGGGCATTCTGGAAGCCGAAGAGGATACCGGTCTTGCCCTGCTCCTTGGCGCGACGGATGTCGGCGGTGGTGCGCACCGGCATCACCAGGTCGCTGTTCTCGCGGATCAGTTTCTGGCTGGCAGCAATGTTGTTCACGGTCGCCTGAAAGCCTTCCCACACCGACACAGTGCAGTTGGCCGCCGTCAGACCGCCCTTGCGCATGTCTTCGAACAGCTCGCGGTTCCATTTGGCAATGATCAGACCGTCGATAACGATGCTGTCGGCGTGTAATTCGGCTGGGCTCATCAGGCGTCCCCTTATTGGCGATTCATGCGCCGAATCGTCTGCCGGCGCTTTGGGGCCAGCATATGCCTCGGTGCCGGGGCGACCGGGTGCAAAAACGACAGGGGAATTGCCGAAAGCGTCAATCCGCGACAAAGGGTCGTCAGCCGCCCTCCTCGGCTGGCTGTTCAAGCCCGCGCGCTTGCGCCAGAATCTGCCGCAGCCTGCACCTACCAACGGATTAGAGCGACCCCAATGAAATCGATCTTCCTCGCCCTGGCACTGATTGCGACCGGCGCCCACGCCGCCGAAGAATCCGAGAACAACCCGTGCGACGCGGTGGAAAACGACATCCAGACCCTGGAATGCTCCGCCTACAGCCGCAGCACCGCCGAAGACCTGCTCAAGGACAACTACGCCAGCCTCAACGAACGCATGCAGGCCGCCTACGGCAAGAACCCGACGCAACTGGCCGACATCACCGCCAAACTGAAAACCGCCCAGCAACAATGGTTGAAGACGCGGGATGCGGATTGCGCGGTGGAAGCGTTCCCGGCCACGGCGGGAAGCAAGGCCTTTACCATTGCGCAGAATGATTGTGTCGCGCGGATGAGTGATGAACGGTCGGAGTTTTTGGAGTCGATCGGGCAGGAATAAACATACAAAGGATAAATCAATGATTCCTCATGAAGTGGTCAGCCATATGGTTGATGGCGCAACACCGATCCGCGCCTGGCGCGAATATCTCAACCTGACTCAGGAAGAAGTGGCCAAGCGCATGGGCATCTCGCAACCGGCGTTTGCCCAGCAGGAAACAGTCGCCAAACCCCGCAAGGCCACCCGCGAGAAAATTGCCGCCGCGTTCGGCATCACAGCCAGTCAGCTTGAGCTGTAGGCTGCCCTCTTTATTCAAAGGAATTCCCATGAACATCTGCGGCATTGAAATCAAAGGCAGCGAAGCGATCATCGCCGTGGCGGCGCTCGACGGTTCGACGTTGAGCCACGTCCCTCTCGCCACAAAAAAGATTGCTCTGGATGACGATGACGAGGCGGCGAACGTGCGGCGGTTTGCGGCGCAGGTGGCGTCGTTTGTGCGGGAAAACTCGGTGGACCGGATCGCGATCAAGAAGCGCAGCAAAAAGGGCGAGTTTGCCGGTGGGCCGACGACGTTCAAGATCGAGGGTGTGTTTCAGTTGCTTGATGGCTGTGAGGTGACGCTGCTGTCGCCACAGACGATCAATGCCCAGGCCAAGAAGCACAATTTCGAGCTGCCGGGGACGTTGAACAAGTATCAGCATGAGGCGTACAAAGCGGCGTGTTCGGCGTTGGTGAAGAAGTAACCAAGAGCAAGATCAAAAGATCGCAGCCTTTGGCAGCTCCTACTTTGGAATGCATTTCCCTGTAGGAGCTGCCGAAGGCTGCGATCTTTTGACTTTCAGATCTGTGCGGTACGCCGGTCTTCGCGCGGGCAGCGGGCGAAACGCGCGCGATAACTGCGGGTGAAATACGACGGTGATTCAAAACCGCAGGCAATGCTGACTTCGAGCACGCTCATATCGGTCTGGCGCAGCAATTGCCGGGCCTTCTCAAGCCTTAACCGCAGATAGAAGTTGCTCGGCGTATCGTTCAGGTGCAGCCGGAACAACCTTTCCAGTTGCCGCCGGGTCACCTTGATCGACTCCGCCAGTTGCAGCGTGGTCAGCGGCGGTTCGCTGTGCTGTTCCATCTCGCCGATCACCTGCACCAGTTTCTTGTTGCTGATCCCGTAACGCGTGGCGACTTCCATGCGCTGGTGATCCTTGCGCGGGCGTATGCGCCCGAGCACAAACTGCTCGCTGACCTGAATCGCCAGTTGCGGGCCGTGGGCCTGGGCGATCAGGTCGAGCATCAGATCAATCGAGGCCGTTCCTCCCGCCGAGGTGATCCGCCGGCGGTCGATCTCAAACAGTTCCTGGGTCACGCTGAGCTGTGGATAAGACTCCTTGAACGCATCGATCGCCTCCCAGTGCAGGGTCAGGCGATGGCCGTCGAGCAGGCCTGCTTCGGCAAGGACGAAGCTGCCGGTGTCGATGGCGCCGAGGGTCACCCCGTCCTTGTCCAGCCTGCGCAACCAGTGCTCCAGCGTCGGCGTGATGAACTTCAGCGGTTCGAAGCCGGCCACCACCAGCAAGGTCGCGCCTTTCTTCAGCGGCTCCAGCGCCGCATCGGCGTTGACCGACATGCCGTTGCTGGCCAGTACCGCGCCGCCATCGGCGCTGAGCACATGCCAGCGGTACAACTCGCCGCGAAAGCGGTTGGCCACGCGCAACGGTTCGATCGCGGAAATAAAGCCGATGGCGGAGAACCCCGGCATCAGCAAAAAGTAGTAATCCTGGGACATGGGCGCACTCGGTTGGCGGGTCGCGTGGCTCGTTGATACGCCGATTATCGGCGGCGTTCAAGCGTGCAGGTCGCTACAGTGCAAATGCCAGTCGCCGCAGTGCGCTTTCACGGGTGCATAGCTGCGTAACTTGGCCTCACCGGCGCGCAGATGCCGGGAACCACAATAATCGAACTGCCGAGGAACCCGACATGAAACGACTGATCAGCAGCTGCGTTCTTGCACTCAGCGGTACCGCTTTTTTCAGCACCGGCGTGATGGCGGCCGACCCGGCCTCCTGCAAGAACGTACGCATGGGCGTGGTCAACTGGACTGACGTGATCGCCACCAGTGCCATGACCCAGGTCCTGCTCGACGGCCTCGGCTACAGCACCAAACAGACCAGCGCCTCGCAGCAGATAATCTTTGCCGGGATCCGCGATCAGCGCCTGGACCTGTTCCTCGGCTACTGGAACCCGCTGATGACCCAGACCATCACGCCATTCGTCGAGGCCAATCAGGTCAAAGTGCTCGAAGCACCGAGCCTTAAGGACGCCCGCGCCACCCTCGCCGTGCCGACTTACCTGGCCGACAAGGGGCTGAAAACCTTCGCTGACATCGCCAAATTCGAGAAGGAATTGGGCGGCAAGATCTACGGCATCGAGCCAGGCTCGGGCGCCAACACGCAGATCAAAGCGATGATCGCCAAGAACCAGTTTGGTCTGGGCAAATTCCAACTGGTCGAATCGAGCGAGGCCGGCATGCTCGCCGCCGTTGACCGCGCCGTACGGCGCAAGGAAGCCGTGGTGTTCTTCGGCTGGGCGCCGCACCCGATGAACGTCAACATTCAGATGACCTATCTGACCGGCAGCGAAGACGCCCTCGGCCCGAACGAAGGCATGGCCACGGTGTGGACGGTCACGTCACCGAAGTACGCCGAGCAATGCCCGAACATCGGCCGCCTGCTGGCCAACCTGACGTTCACCGCCGAATCCGAGAGCCGGATGATGCAGCCGCTGCTCGATCACAAGGACGCCTTCGAGTCGGCGAAGCAGTGGCTCAAGGATCACCCCGAAGACAAACAGCGCTGGCTTGAAGGTGTGACGACTTTCGATGGCAAACCGGCTGCTGAAAACCTCCAGCTGACCAGCAAATAACCCTTTATTGAACCCCCCTCTCCCAAATGGGAGAGGCCACTGAAACACGCTTCGCAGCCCCGCCACGGGCTGCGGACAGACCCATCACGCCTGAAGGAAACGCACCATGAACCACGACGTCATCATCACCTGCGCACTCACCGGTGCTGGCGACACGACCGCCAAAAGTCCACACGTGCCGGTCACCCCGAAACAGATTGCTGCTGCCGCGGTGGAAGCGGCCAAGGCTGGCGCCACTGTGGTGCACTGCCATGTGCGCGATCCTCAGACCGGCAAGTTCAGCCGTGACGTGGCGCTGTACCGCGAAGTGATGGAGCGCATCCGCGAGGCGGACGTCGACATCATCGTCAACCTCACCGCCGGGATGGGCGGCGACCTGGAAATCGGCCCTGGCGAGAAGCCGATGGAGTTCGGCCCGAACACCGATCTGGTCGGTCCGCTGACCCGTCTCGCCCACGTTGAAGAACTGCTGCCGGAAATCTGCACCCTCGATTGCGGCACGCTGAACTTCGGCGACGGCGACACCATTTACGTCTCTACCCCGGCGCAACTGCGCGCCGGCGCCAAGCGCATCACCGAGCTGGGCGTGAAGGCCGAACTGGAGATTTTCGACACCGGGCATCTGTGGTTCGCCAAGCAGATGATCAAGGAAGGCTTGCTCGACAACCCGTTGTTCCAGCTGTGTCTGGGCATCCCGTGGGGCGCGCCGGCCGACACCACCACGATGAAAGCCATGGTCGACAACCTGCCCGCCGACGCGGTCTGGGCCGGCTTCGGCATTGGCCGCATGCAGATGCCGATGGCAGCGCAAGCGGTGCTGCTCGGCGGCAACGTGCGGGTCGGGCTGGAGGACAACCTGTGGCTGGACAAAGGCGTGCTGGCGACCAATGGCCAATTGGTCGAACGCGCCACGGAAATCCTCAGCCGCCTCGGCGCCCGCGTGCTCACACCGGCAGAAGGTCGCAAAAAAATGGGTCTGACCCAGCGCGGCTGAACCTCACCCTTTCTCCCTGTGAACATAAATCTTGTGGTGAGGGGATTTATCCCCGATGGGTGGCGAAGCCGCCCCAAAACCTGACAACCCGGGGCATCAGATAGACCGAGAGCACTGGTTTTACGACTGCTTCGCAGCCGATCGGGGATAAATCCCCTCGCCACGAGAACAGAGTTTCCACAGGGATCACCGAACTCTCTCAGGAAATCACCATGCGCTTTATCACCGAAATCAAAACCTTCGCCGCTCTCGGCAGCGGTGTCATCGGCAGTGGCTGGGTCGCCCGCGCCCTCGCCCACGGACTTGATGTAGTGGCCTGGGACCCGGCGCCCGGCGCCGAAGCGGCATTGCGCCAACGCGTGGCCAATGCCTGGGGCGCGCTGGAGAAGAACGGCCTGGCGCCGGGCGCTTCGCAGGACCGTCTGCGCTTTGTCGCAACCATCGAGGAGTGCGTGCGTGACGCCGACTTCATCCAGGAAAGCGCCCCGGAGCGGCTGGAACTGAAACTCGATCTGCACAGCAAGATCAGCGCCGCCGCCAAGCCCGATGCGCTGATCGGCTCCAGCACTTCAGGCCTTTTGCCAAGCGAGTTCTATGAGAGTTCGATGCACCCTGAACGCTGCGTGGTCGGGCATCCGTTCAACCCGGTTTATCTGTTGCCGCTGGTGGAAGTGGTCGGCGGCAAGAATACCGCGCCGCAAGCGGTGCAAGCGGCGATGCAAGTCTACGAATCCCTCGGCATGCGCCCGTTGCATGTGCGCAAAGAAGTGCCGGGGTTCATCGCCGATCGCCTGCTCGAAGCGCTGTGGCGTGAGGCGTTGCACCTAGTCAATGACGGTGTGGCGACGACCGGCGAGATCGACGATGCGATTCGCTTTGGCGCCGGTCTGCGCTGGTCGTTCATGGGCACTTTCCTGACTTACACCCTGGCCGGCGGCGATGCCGGCATGCGCCACTTCATGTCGCAATTCGGTCCGGCGTTGCAGTTGCCGTGGACATATCTGCCAGCACCGGAGCTGACCGACAAGCTGATTGATGATGTGGTCGATGGCACCACCGATCAGCTCGGTCGGCACAGCATTTCGGCGCTGGAGCGCTATCGTGATGATTGTTTGCTGGCGGTGCTCGAGGCGGTGAAAACCACCAAGGAAAAGCATGGAATGAGTTTCAGCGAGTAATCCGCCACCTGATCGTTCCCACGCTCTGCGTGGGAATGCAGCCCGGGAACGCTCCGCGTCCCAGAAGCGTGACGCACAGCGTCACAAGAGGCGTTACCACGCAGAGCGTGGGAACGATCGCCGCCAGGAGAAACCATGCCCCACCTCACCACCTACCAGACCACCATCATCCCCGACTGGGTCGACTACAACGGCCACCTGCGCGACGCCTTCTACTTGCTGATTTTCAGCTACGCCACCGATGCCCTGATGGACCGCCTCGGCATGGACAGCAGCAACCGCGAGGCCAGCGGCCACTCGCTGTTCACCCTTGAGCTGCACCTCAATTATCTGCACGAAGTGAAGCTCGACACTGAGGTGGAAGTGCGCACGCAAATTATCGGCCACGACAGCAAGCGCCTGCACCTCTATCACAGCCTGCACAAGGTCGGCGATGAGCAAGCGCTGGCCGGCAATGAACAGATGCTTTTGCACGTCGACCTCGCCGGCCCGCGCTCGGCGCCGTTCAGCCCCGATACGTTGCATCGCTTGCAGGCCATCGTCGCGGATCAGACCGACCTGCCCGCTCCCGCTTACACCGGCCGCGTGATCGCGCTGCCACCCGCTCGGTAAATCCCCCCCATCGCCAAGGAGCCGCCATGAACACCGCCGTCGCTGTTGCCGATTTTCGTACTTATCCGTTGATCAGCGCGCTCGGTGGCGTGCAGGGTCTGGCGGATCGCGTTGTCATCGAATGGGCTGACGGACGTGTCAGCCCGTTTCACCACGTATGGCTACGCGACAATTGCCCGTGTGATCAATGTGTCTACAGCGTCACTCGCGAGCAGGTTTTCGAGAGCGTCGATGCCGCAGAGGATTTGCGACCGCTGGCCACGCGCATCGACAGCGATGGTTGCCTGCGCATCGACTGGCAGGACGGTCACCTCAGCCGCTTCGATCCGGGCTGGCTGCGCGCACATGCCTATGACGATGAATCCCGCGCCGAACGCCTGGCCGGCAAACCGCAGCCCCGTTTGTGGCACAGCGATCTGCAGTTGCCGGTGTTCGACTACACCGCGCTGATGAACGACAACGCCGCGCTGCTGCAATGGTTGCTCGCCGTGCGCGACATCGGCCTGACCCAAGTGCGCGGCGTGCCCACCGAGCCGGGCTCGCTGAAGCTCATCGCGCAACGGATTTCCTTCATTCGCGAAAGCAATTTCGGCGTGCTGTTCAATGTGCAATCCAAAGCCGACGCCGACAGCAACGCCTACACCGCCTTCAACCTGCCATTGCACACGGATCTGCCGACTCGCGAGCTGCAACCGGGGCTGCAATTTCTGCATTGCCTGGTGAATGATGCCGAGGGTGGCGAGAGCATTTTCGTCGATGGTTTTGCGATCGCCGACGCCTTGCGTCAGGAGGAGCCGCAGCTGTTTGAGGCCCTGTGCGAAATCCCTGTGGAATTTCGCAACAAGGACCGGCACAGCGACTATCGCTGCCTGGCGCCGGTCATTGCTTTGGATGCGCTGGGCCGGGTGGCGGAGATTCGCATGGCCAACTTTCTGCGCGGGGCGTTCGATACGTCGGTGGCGCAGATGCCGCTGCTGTATCGAGCCTATCGGCGCTTTATTGCGATGACCCGCGAGCCGCGGTTTCGGCTGATGCAGCGGCTCAAGCCGGGCGAGTTGTGGTGCTTTGACAACCGCCGCACGCTGCATGCGCGCAATGCCTTTGATCCAGCGACCGGGGCGCGGCATTTTCAGGGCTGCTATGTCGACCGGGATGAGTTGTTGTCGCGGATTCTGGTGTTGCAACGTTGAACCGCGTCATCGTTCTTCGCGAGCAGGCTCGCTCCCACAGGGTACGCATTGCAAAGTGGGAGCGAGCCTGCTCGCGAAAGCGTCCGCGGGAACAACAAATCCCTGGCTGATTCACAAGAAAAAAAACTCCGATCAAGCCGTGACAGGATCGGAGCTGAGGAGGGTACTGTTGAGGAGCTGCCAGGCGAGGGTGACCAAACCTTCGTGAAGCGAGCTGGGGCCAGTGTGCCTAGTCGTCCATTCAGTCGGTTAGCCGAAAACGACCTGTTCATAGTCGTCCCGGCCACCGCGACAAAACGCCCTTGCCGCGTCCGGTCGGGGCCACCAGAATCGAGCCAAGACCTCCGTTGCCACAGAAGGATTTGCGTAATGATGTACGCCGATTTGATTGACCAGGAAGATCTGTTGGGCCAGCTCAAGGCCTTGGGTATTCAGGTGCCGAGCGGTACCACCGCCGAGCAGGCCTGCGAGTGCGCGGTGCGTGGCCTGGACAATGTGCGCGCATTCGAACTGCGCAAGATGGTCAAGGACATGTACACCAGCGGCGCCAGCATTCAGCCGGCGGTGCGTCAGGCGATCGACAAGCAATTGTTGCCGGCCCTCTCGCAATACCAGCAGTCACACAGCGCCTGAGAAAACCCTTCGCGAGCAGGCTCGCTCCCACCTGATCGTTCCCACGCTCTGCGTGGGAACGATCAGACTCGGTCTACAGCCTTACGCTGGCAAATGTCGACTCATTGCGCGCCTGACTCAGCGCTGACATCGGCCCCGACAGCGGCGACATCACGATGGCCTGCGGCAGCGGCAGCATGGCTACCTGCTGGGTGGTGTTGGAGCCGACGCGCTCGTCACGCGGCGGAATGCCGAAGTACTCGCGATAGCACTTGGAGAAGTGCGGCGTGGAGACGAACCCACACACCGACGCCACCTCGATGATCGACATCGGCGTCTGCTTGAGCAGCTGCCGGGCGCGGATCAGGCGCAACTTCAGGTAATAGCGTGACGGCGAGCAATGCAGGTATTTCTGGAACAACCGCTCCAGTTGTCGACGCGACACCGCGACATACACCGCCAGTTCATCCAGATCGATCGGCTCTTCCAGATTGGCTTCCATCAGCGCGACGATTTCCTGCAACTTCGGCTGGTTGGTGCCGAGCATGTGCTTGAGCGGCACGCGCTGATGATCCTGTTCGTTGCGGATGCGCTCGTAGACGAACATTTCCGAGATCGCTGCCGACAGTTCACGACCGTGATCGCGGCTGATCAGGTGCAGCATCATGTCCAGCGGCGCGGTACCGCCGGAACTGGTGAAGCGGTTACGGTCGAGGGTGAACAGACGTGTGCTCATGGCCACGCGCGGGAAAGCTTCCTGCATCGCCGCCAGACATTCCCAGTGCACGCTGCAATCGAAGCCGTCGAGCAGACCGGCACAGGCCAGCGCCCAACTGCCGGTGCACACCGCGCCCAGGCGCTTGGACTGGCGCGCCTGGCTTTGCAGCCACGAGACGTGTTCACGGGTTACGGTACGTTGAATGCCGATGCCGCCGCAGACAATCACCGTGTCCAGGGGCGGGGCTTTGTGCATGGAGGCGTCGGGGGTGATTTGCAGACCGTCACTGGCCCAGACCTGGCCGCCATCGACGGTGAGGGTGCTCCAGCGATACAGCTCGCGACCGGACAACTGGTTGGCCATGCGCAGCGGCTCAACGGCGGACGCCAGGGAAATCAGCGTGAAATTGTCCAGCAGCAGAAAGCCGATGGATTGAGGCGCACGGTTCTGGGGTTGGGCCCCGGAGTTGAACGACGTCATCGCGGTATCTCCTCACACAAAGCGGGTGGCGGCCTCAGGCGGAGGCTCTTGTTATTGCCCGCGTCTCACAGAGAAAGCAGGCTTTGTTATGACAGAGCAATTGCCGTGCCTGAAATTGGACGGCCATTCAATAACTCCTGAAAACGACCTCGCGACGCGTCTATCCGAGACCTCGGAACACGCCATTTCGAAGTGCCATCAGGCGCCGCCAGAGCCCTGCCGCGCAGCCTGTGAGCAGATCGGTAGCACTTGTGGGAACTGGCCTGCAGAGGATTTGCACAGAGTGTCACCGCAAGCACGGACGACGGACGGTCAGGTAACGACTGACGAGTCACGACTGACAATGACGCTTGTCTGATTGCGACGCGCCAAAAGGTGGCGCGGCTGGATTGGGGTGTTCTTTTGTCGAGCAGTTTTGACTGGTCTGGCACTCCACTCTGCCAGATCAACCTGTGGCGAGGGGATTTATCCCCGATCGGCTGCGCAGCAGTCGTAAATCCATTCACCAAAGTGTGTCAGGCAAAACTCGATTGCAGGATTTGGGACTGCTTCGCAGCCCAGCGGGGATAAATCCCCTCGCCACGGGTTCACGGTCAGCATTCAACCGCGCTGACCGCCAAGCCACCGCGCGAAGTTTCCTTATATTTGTCATGCATATCGGCGCCGGTATCACGCATGGTGCGGATCACCCGGTCCAGCGAGATAAAGTGCTGCCCGTCGCCACGCAGGGCCATTTGCGCCGCGTTGATCGCTTTCACTGCCGCGATTGCATTGCGCTCGATGCACGGCACTTGCACCAGGCCACCGACCGGGTCGCAGGTCAGGCCCAGGTTGTGCTCCAGGCCGATTTCCGCCGCGTTGCACAATTGCTCGGGCGTGGCGCCAAGAATCTCCGCCAGCCCCGCCGCTGCCATCGCGCAGGCCGAACCGACCTCGCCCTGACAGCCGACCTCGGCGCCAGAGATCGAAGCGTTCTTCTTGCACAGAATGCCGACCGCCGCCGCGCCGAGGAAATAGTCGACGACGTTGGCGTCGGTGACCGCTTCGCTGAATTTCATGAAGTAGTGCAGCACCGCCGGGATGATCCCCGCCGCGCCGTTGGTCGGTGCAGTGACCATGCGCCCGCCAGCGGCATTCTCTTCATTGACGGCCAGAGCGAACAGATTGACCCATTCCATCGCGCTCAGGGTCGAGCCGATGACATTGGGCTTATTCAGCTCTTGCAGGCTGCGGTGCAACTTCGCCGCACGCCGCCGCACGTTCAGGCCGCCGGGCAGAATGCCTTCGTGCTTGAGGCCTTGCTCGACGCAATCCTGCATCGCCCGCCACAGTTTCATCAGCCCGGCACGGATCTCTTCTTCGCTGCGCCAGACCTTTTCGTTGGCCATCATCAGTTCAGCGACGCGCAGGTTGTGCGTTTTGCACAACTGCAGCAGCTCGACCGCACTGGAGAAGTCGTAAGGCAATTCGGTGCGATCCAGATCGACCACACCACTGGACGCTTGCGCCTCATCAACGACGAATCCGCCGCCGACCGAATAGTAGGTGTCACGGTGCAGCTCAGCGAACTCGCCTTCGGCCAACAGCGTCATGGCGTTGGGATGGAATGGCAGGTTTTCATCGATCAGGCGCATGTCCCGCGCCCACACAAACGGCACCGACAGGCGACCATCCAATAACAACGTATGGGTTTCGCGCAGCGCCTGAATGCGCGGGCCGATCTGCGCCGGGTCGATTGCGTCCGGCCACTCGCCCATCAGGCCCATGATCACCGCGTTGTCGCTGCCGTGGCCGATGCCGGTGGCGGAAAGCGATCCGAACAACTGCACCTCGATGCGCCGCACCTGTTCCAGCTGATGCTTGCCGCGCAGCGACTCGACGAACAATGCGGCGGCGCGCATCGGCCCAACGGTGTGGGAACTGGAAGGGCCGATGCCGATTTTGAACAGGTCGAAAACGCTGATAGCCATTGCTGCGAAGCTCCTGAGAATACCGGTCCGGGCGGCAAAAGCGCCCGCTGGCGGAGCTGCTACGCTCAAGCTGCGATCCGCCGAATGCCGGCATCATCGGGCTTTTGTCGGCGCGCTCGGCGTCTGACACCGACGCAGTCATGTCCAGCAGCGTCGTTACGTTTTCGCCCCGCAAATACGCCGTTTTTATGCTGTTGAGCAAGTCATCGGGGGCGGAAAAAAGCTGTAAGCGACGTCACCGACACTGGAAGCGACCATCCCTGTACTGGATACGACCCTCCCTGTAGGCGTCAGATTTTCACTGGTACATGATCGGGATGACTCGATTGCAAGGCGCTGCGGTAGAGCTGTCGTCAGAACGCCACCAACCGCAACCCATAAGTGCGGTGGTCCACAGTCGGAACACTGCCAAAAAAAACACCAAGGAGTCCATCCATGAAAGGTTCCCCGTCGTTGTTGTTGGCCGCCCTGCTGAGTCTGCCGTTACTGGCGCAAGCCGCAGAACCGGCACAGTGCAGCCTCGTTAACTTCTCCGATGTCGGCTGGACCGACATCACCGCCACCACCGCTACCACTTCCGTTGTTCTCAACGCCCTCGGCTACAAGACCAAAACCACCATGATCTCCGTGCCCGTGACCTACAAGTCGCTGGCCGACGGCAAGAACATGGACGTGTTTCTCGGCAACTGGATGCCGACCATGGAGAACGACATCAAGCCGTATCGCGATGCCGGCACCGTCGACACCGTGCGCACCAACCTCAAGGGCGCCAAATACACCCTCGCCGTGCCGCAAGCTCTGTACGACAAAGGCCTGCATGACTTCGCCGACATCGCCAAATTCAAGAAAGAGCTCGACGGCAAGATCTACGGCATCGAGCCGGGCAACGACGGCAACCGGCTGATCCAGAGCATGATCGACAAGGATGCCTTCGGCCTGAAAACCGCTGGCTTCAAGATCGTCGAATCTTCCGAGGCCGGCATGCTCTCGCAAGTCGACCGGGCGCAGAAGCGCGACACCGCCGTGGTCTTCCTCGGCTGGGCACCGCACCCGATGAACAAGCGCTTCAAGATTCAGTACCTGACCGGCGGCGACGACTTCTTCGGCCCCGATTTCGGCGCAGCCACCGTGGCGACCAACACCCGCAAGGGTTACGCCGAAGAATGCAGCAATGTCGGTCAGCTGTTGAAAAACCTGGAGTTCACCGTCGACATGGAAAGTGAACTGATGGGCAACATTCTCGACGACAAGATGAAGCCTGACGCGGCCGCCAAGGCCTGGCTGAAAAAGAATCCACAGGTGCTCGATACCTGGCTCGCTGGCGTGACCACCATTGACGGTAAACCAGGCCTGGAGGCCGTGAAAGCCAAGCTCGCGCCTTGATTTGAAAGGCACCGCTTATGCCGGGCAGGCGTGCCTGCCCGGGCTGTTAATTTCCTTGCATGCGGACGTTCACTACCATGCTGATTGATCAGAAAATACCTTTAGGCCAGTACATCGCGGGCTTCGTCGAATGGTTGACGCAACACGGCGCCAACACCTTCGACGCAATCGCCGTGACACTGGAAACGATGATCCACGGCGTGACGTTTGCGCTGACCTGGTTCAACCCGTTGGTGCTGATTGGCCTGATTGCCATCATTGCCCATCTGATTCAACGCAAGTGGGGCCTGACCGCGTTCGTGGTCGCCTCGTTCCTGCTGATCCTCAACCTCGGTTACTGGCAGGAAACCATGGAAACCCTCGCCCAGGTGCTGTTCGCCACCCTGGTCTGCGTGTTGATCGGCGTGCCGCTGGGCATCGTCGCCGCGCACAAACCGATGTTCTACACCATGATGCGGCCGGTGCTCGATCTGATGCAGACCGTGCCGACCTTCGTTTACCTCATTCCTACCCTGACCCTCTTCGGGCTGGGTGTGGTTCCGGGCCTGATCTCCACGGTGGTGTTCGCCATCGCGGCGCCGATCCGCCTGACCTACCTGGGCATCCGCGATGTCCCGCAAGAACTGATGGACGCCGGCAAGGCCTTCGGCTGCTCGCGTCGCCAATTGCTCTCAAGGATCGAACTGCCGCACGCCATGCCGAGCATCGCGGCCGGCATCACCCAGTGCATCATGCTGTCGCTGTCGATGGTGGTGATCGCGGCACTGGTCGGCGCCGATGGACTCGGCAAACCGGTGGTCAACGCACTGAACACTGCTGATATTGCGCTGGGCTTCGAAGCAGGCCTGGCAATCGTACTGCTGGCGATCATGCTCGACCGTATCTGCAAACAACCCGACGCTAAAGTAGGGGGTGACGCATGAGCATAATTCGCTTCGAAGACGTTGACGTAATCTTCTCCAAAGACCCGCGCGAGGCACTCAAGCTGCTCGATCAGGGCATGACCCGCAACGAGATCCTGAAGAAGACCGGTCAGATCGTCGGCGTGGAAAAAGCCACGCTGGACATCAACAAAGGCGAGATCTGCGTGCTGATGGGCCTGTCCGGCTCGGGCAAGTCGAGCCTGCTGCGCTGCATCAACGGCCTCAACACCGTGAGCCGCGGCAAGCTGTTCGTCGAGCATGAAAACCGTCAGATCGACATCGCGTCCTGCACGCCCGCCGAGCTGAAGATGATGCGCACCAAGCGTATTGCGATGGTGTTCCAGAAGTTCGCCCTGATGCCCTGGCTGACAGTGCGCGAGAACATCAGTTTCGGTCTGGAAATGCAGGGTCGACCGGAGAAGGAACGCAAGAAACTGGTCGACGAGAAACTCGAACTGGTCGGCCTGACCCAATGGCGCAACAAGAAGCCGGACGAACTTTCCGGCGGCATGCAACAGCGCGTCGGCCTCGCCCGTGCGTTGGCCATGGACGCCGACATTCTGCTGATGGACGAACCGTTCTCGGCTCTCGACCCGCTGATCCGCCAGGGCCTGCAGGATGAACTGCTGGAACTGCAACGCAAGCTGAGCAAGACCATCGTGTTTGTCAGCCACGACCTTGATGAAGCCCTCAAATTGGGTAGCCGCATCGCGATCATGAAGGACGGTCGGATCATCCAGTACAGCGTGCCGGAAGAAATCGTCCTCAACCCGGCGGACGACTATGTGCGCACTTTTGTCGCCCACACCAACCCGCTCAACGTACTTTGCGGCCGCAGCCTGATGCGCACGCTGGACAAGTGCAAACGCATCAACGGCTCGGTGTGCCTCGACCCGGGCGGCGACTCGTGGCTGGACCTGGCCGAAGGCAACACCATCAAAGGCGCACGCCAGAACGGCTCGGTGCTGAACCTGCAGAACTGGGCACCGGGGCAAGCAGTGGAAGGCCTGGAGCGCAAACCGACGCTGGTGGACTCGAACATCGGCATGCGTGACGCGCTGCAGATCCGTTATCAGACCGGCAACAAGCTGGTGCTGCACGATAACAATCATGTGGTGGGGATTCTCGGCGACAGCGAGTTGTATCACGCGTTGTTGGGCAAGAATCTGGGGTAAACCCCGCAGACACAAAAACGCCGCGAGATTATCGCGGCGTGATTGTTCCCACGCTCCGCGTGGGGATGCAGCCCGGGACGCTCCGCGTCCCACAACAGCGGACGCAGAGCGTCCATTGATGCATTCCCACGCGGAGCGTGGGAACGATCATGCAAAAGGGGCTCAATCGAGCCCCTTTTGTTTTAGCTGTTTAGCTGTACACCCGGCCAAGAAGCTGCCGATGGCTTTCAAACTGATCGAGCACATCCCGCGTAATCTGCTCAGGAGTGAAGCCCATCAAGTCGTAATCCTGGCTGCCATTGTGCAAATACACCTCAGCACGGTAATAACGCTGACGCGCTTCATCCGATTGCGCCGATTCGGTCGGGGTCGCCAGATAACCATCCAGGCTCACTTCGTAGACGAATGGGTTGCCCTCTTCCATCTCGACCCGCACACCCATGCAACGCTTGGCCTTGCCCAGCAGTGTCTGCACTTCAATGCCCTGATTGCGCAATTGCGCCGCCGCATCCTCCAGCGCCGGGGTGACGTGCTTGTCCATGAAGCGCTGCACCACCGATTGGCTCGGCTGCAGATCCAGTTGCGTCAGGCGCTCGCTGAAACCACGGCGTCCGCGCTCGGCCAGTTGCGCTTGCTCCTGTTCGATCTGCACGTCCTGGCGCATCGCCTTGTGCAGGCCGAACATGAAGCAGATCAGCACCACCGAAAACGGCAGGCCGGCCAGCACGACCATGGTCTGCATGGCTTCGAAGTTGCCGGCGAACAGCAGGCCGATGGTCACCAGCGTGATCACCACCGACCAGAAGATCCGCAGCCAGTGCGGCGCGTCTTCATCGACGTTGCCGCCCTTGCAGGAAAGATTCGCCATCATCACCGCACCGGAGTCGGCCGGGGTCAGGAACAGCACGAAGCCGACAAAGATCGACACCCCGATGACGACTTTCGACGCCGGGTAATGCTCAAGCAACTGATAGATCGCCATCGACGGCTGTTCCAGCGCCGTCTTGCCCAGCTCCACCGCGCCCTGATTCATCACCAGATCCAGCGCCGAGTTACCGAAGATCGACAGCCACGCCAAGGTGAAGCCCAGCGGAATCAGCAGCACGCCAGCGACCAGTTCACGCACGCTGCGGCCACGGGAAATCCGCGCAATGAACATGCCCACGAATGGCGCCCAGGAAATCCACCAGGCCCAATAGAACAGGGTCCACAGGCCAAGCCAGCGGTCGGACTTGGCGCTGTCGCCTTCATAGACGTACAGGTCGAAGGTCTTCAGCACCACGCCGTTGAGGTAGTCACCGATGTTCTGCACGAAACCGTTGAGCAGGTGCAAAGTCGGGCCGAACAGCAGAACGAAAATCAGCAGGCCGCTGAACAGCACGATGTTCAGGTTGGACAGACGACGGATGCCGTTTTCCACACCCGACACGGCAGCGATGGTCGCTACGGTGCTCATGACGATGATGACGATCAGCAGGTTGGTGTTGCTGTGCTCCATGCCGAACAGGTTTTCCAGCCCGGACGACACTTGCAGCGAGCCGATCCCCAGGTTGGTCACCAGCCCCAGCAGCGTTACGAACATGCCGAAGCCGTCCACCGCGTGACCGGCGGCGCCTTTGACCCAACGCTCGCCGACCAGCGGATACAGCGCCGAACGCAGGGCCAGCGGCTGGTTATGCCGATAGGCAAAATACGCCACGGCCAGGCCGACCAAAGCGTAGATCGCCCAGCCGTGCAGGCCCCAGTGCAGGAAGGTCAGTTGCACCGCCTGGCGCGCGGCCATGTTGGTGGCCGAGGTGCCTTCCGGCGGATTGAAGTAGTGATCCAGCGGCTCGGACGCGCCGAAATACAACAGCGAAATGCCGATGCCCGACGAGAACAGCATCCCCGCCCAGGCGCCGTAACTGAAATCCGGGGTGTCGTCCTTGCTGCCCAGTTTGAGTTTGCCGTACGAGGAAAACGCCAGGCCGACCACGAACACCAGGTAGGCGGCGATCACCACCATGTAGTACCAGCCGAAGCTGCGCGACAACCAGGCCTGGGCCATGCCCAACATTCTGCCGGCCTCTTGCGGGGCGATGATCAGAATGGCGGTCAACAACAGAATCAGCGCGGTCGAGGTGTAGAACACCCAACCGTTGACCGTCACCTTCTCGGGCGGGGTCTTTATTAGCGAGGCAGAACTCATGGCACAAATGCTCCAGGCAGTGCGAGAGAAGAACACAAGGCATCACGGAACCCGACCAATCGGTTAGTTGGCAGCCGACCGGCGGGTGATATAAAGACACTCCGAAAAAAGCCCGAACCTGCCGAAATGGCGTTGCGTATTCGCTTTCGTGGCCAGAGGCGACGGACGTTCATCCGAAACCTGGCCCCGAGCGTCTTGCCCTTTCAACACGTCCATCGAATCGCGAACCGCGCCATGCCCCGCGCAGGTTTCGAGCCGTTTCAGGTGTCGGTTTTTATCGTCATTACGCGTAGGAATTTTCTGTAGGCAGCGACGAATTGTCGCAGATCTTATTCTTTGTTGATTGAACGTTCAATCAAAACAAAATAGACTGGCCCTCAATCCGATCGGCGTCATTCGCCCCTCGGAAGGCCTAAGGAGATGTGCAAGATGCCCAAGGTCGGTATGCAACCCATCCGCCGCCAACAACTGATCGAAGCCACTTTGCAAGCGGTCGATCAGGTCGGAATGGGGGACGCCAGCATTGCGCTGATCGCCCGTTTGGCCGGTGTCTCGAATGGCATCATCAGTCATTACTTTCAGGACAAGAACGGCCTGATCGCCGCCACGATGCGGTACCTGATGACCGCCCTCAGCGAGAGCGTCACCGCGCGCCGTCAGGCGCTGGCAGATGACAGCCCACGGGCGCATCTGCAGGTGATCATCGAAGGCAACTTCGACGCCAGCCAGGTCAATGGCCCGGCAATGAAAACCTGGCTGGCCTTCTGGGCCACCAGCATGCACCAGCCGTCTTTGCACAGGTTGCAGCGGATCAACGATCACCGTCTGTATTCCAACCTGTGCTGCCAGTTCCGCCGTGTGTTGCCGCTCGAAGATGCGCGCAATGCCGCCCGAGGCCTGGCAGCTTTGATCGACGGCTTGTGGTTGCGCGGCGCGCTGTCGGGAGACGCTTTCGACACGGCGCAGGCGCAACAGATCGCTTACGAATACATGGATTTCCAATTGGCCAAGAAGGTGAGCTAGAGCACAGAGAAAATGCTCGGCCCCTGAACTCCACCGCAGCGTGATCGCGGTGGTCAACGCCAACCACCAATGCACTTGCGAGGACACTATGGCCCGTTTCGAACTGCAAAAACTCTACATCGATGGCGCGTACACCGACGCCGGCAGCGACGCCACCTTCGAAGCCATCAACCCGGCGAACGGTGAAGTCCTCGCACTGGTGCAACGTGCGACCAAAGACGACGTCGAGCGCGCTGTGGTCAGCGCCCAAAAGGGCCAGAAAATCTGGGCCGCGATGACCGCCATGGAGCGTTCGCGCATCCTGCGTCGCGCCGTTGACATCCTGCGCGAGCGCAACGATGAGCTGGCTGCGCTGGAAACCCTGGACACCGGCAAATCCTTCTCCGAAACCAAGTACGTCGACATCGTCACCGGCGCTGACGTGCTGGAATACTACGCAGGCCTGGTGCCCGCCATCGAAGGCGAGCAGATTCCGCTGCGCGACACCTCGTTCGTTTACACCCGTCGCGAGCCGCTGGGCGTGGTCGCCGGTATCGGCGCGTGGAACTACCCGATCCAGATCGCCCTGTGGAAATCCGCTCCAGCCCTGGCGGCCGGTAACGCGATGATCTTCAAGCCAAGCGAAGTCACCTCGCTGACCACCCTGAAACTGGCTGAGATCTACACCGAAGCGGGCGTGCCGAACGGCGTGTTCAACGTCCTGACCGGCAGCGGCCGCGAAGTCGGCACCTGGCTGACCGAGCACCCGCGCATCGAGAAAATCTCCTTCACCGGCGGCACCGATACTGGCAAGAAAGTCATGGCCAGCGCTTCGGCTTCGTCGCTCAAGGACGTGACCATGGAACTGGGCGGCAAGTCGCCGCTGATCATCTGCGACGACGCCGATCTCGATCGCGCCGCCGACACCGCGATGATGGCCAACTTCTACAGCTCCGGCCAGGTCTGCACCAACGGCACTCGCGTGTTCGTACCGGCGCACCTGAAAGCCGCTTTTGAAGCCAAGATCGTTGAGCGCGTTGCCCGCATCCGCGTTGGCAACCCGGAAGACGAAAACACCAACTTCGGCCCGCTGGTCAGCTTCCCGCACATGGAAAGCGTGTTGGCTTACATCGCCAAGGGTAAAGAAGAAGGCGCACGCGTGCTGTGCGGCGGCGGTCGTCTGACCGACGGCGAATTCGCCAAAGGCGCGTTCGTGGCTCCAACCGTATTCACCGACTGCACCGACGACATGACCATCGTGCGCGAAGAGATCTTCGGCCCGGTGATGGCGATCCTCTCCTACGAAACGGAAGAAGAAGTGATCCGCCGCGCCAACGACACCGACTTCGGCCTGGCCGCCGGTATCGTTACCAAGGACCTGAACCGCGCCCACCGCGTGATTCATCAACTGGAAGCCGGTATCTGCTGGATCAACGCCTGGGGCGAGTCCGACGCGAAGATGCCGGTTGGCGGCTACAAGCAGTCGGGTGTTGGCCGTGAGAACGGCATCAGCTCGCTGAACAACTTCACCCGCATCAAATCGGTACAGGTCGAGCTGGGCGATTACGTCTCGGTGTTCTGATCAGCTAGCTGATCAGCTGCAAGCGGCAAGTTTCAAGCTGCAAGTAAAAGCAGTTTGGGCTTGCCGCCCTCCCCGATTTCGAAGCCACCGCTCGCTGCTTTTTCTTGCAGCTTGAAGCTAGTGGCTTGTAGCTCCCGCAGGAGAATTTATGACTCAAGAATACGACTACATCATCATAGGCGCCGGTTCCGCAGGTAACACACTTGCCACCCGTCTGACTGAAGACGAAGGCGTCACCGTTCTGCTGCTCGAAGCCGGGGGGCCGGACTACCGCCTCGACTTCCGCACGCAGATGCCCGCCGCGCTGGCCTTCCCGCTGCAGGGTCGTCGCTACAACTGGGCCTACGAAACCGATCCAGAGCCGCACATGGACGGTCGCCGGATGGAATGCGGTCGCGGCAAGGGCCTGGGTGGCTCTTCGCTGATCAACGGCATGTGCTACATCCGTGGCAACGCGATGGACTACGACGGCTGGGCGAAACTGCCGGGCCTGGAAGACTGGTCGTACCTCGATTGCCTGCCGTACTTCCGCAAAGCTGAAACCCGTGACATCGGCCCGAACGATTACCACGGTGGCGACGGCCCGGTCAGCGTGACCACGCCGAAAGCCGGCAACAACCCGCTGTTCCACGCCATGGTTGAAGCCGGCGTGCAGGCCGGTTACCCGCGCACCGAAGACCTCAACGGTTACCAGCAGGAAGGCTTCGGCCCGATGGACCGCACCGTGACGCCGAACGGCCGCCGTGCTTCCACCGCCCGTGGCTACCTCGACATCGCCAAGAAGCGTTCGACCCTGACCATCGTTACCCACGCGCTGACCGACAAGATTCTGTTCGAAGGCAAGCGCGCGGTCGGCGTGCGTTACCTGATCGGTGACGCTGAAGAACGTGTTGAAGCCAAGGCGCGCAAGGAAGTCCTGCTGTGCTCCGGCGCCATCGCTTCGCCGCAGATTCTGCAGCGCTCCGGTGTCGGCCCGGCGAAACTGCTGGAAAGCCTCGACATCCCGGTGGTCCACGATCTGCCGGGCGTCGGTGAAAACCTGCAGGATCACCTTGAGCTGTACCTGCAATACGCCTGCACCCAACCGGTTTCGCTGTATCCATCGCTGCTCTGGTACAACCAGCCGGCGATCGGTGCCGAGTGGCTGTTCAACGGCACCGGCATCGGCGCCAGCAACCAGTTCGAGGCCGGCGGTTTCATTCGTTCGCGTCCGGAATTCGAATGGCCGAACATCCAGTACCACTTCCTGCCGGTGGCGATTAACTACAACGGCAGCAACGGTGTGAAAGAACATGGTTTCCAGGCGCACATGGGCTCCATGCGCTCGCCGAGCCGTGGCCGCATCCAGGTCAAATCCAAGGATCCGCGCCAGCACCCGAGCATCCTGTTCAACTACATGGCCACCGAGCAGGACTGGCAGGAATTCCGCGACGGCATCCGCCTGACCCGCGAAATCATGCAGCAACCGGCACTCGATCAATACCGTGGTCGTGAAATCAGCCCGGGCATCGACGTGCAAACCGATGAACAGCTCGACAAGTTCATCCGCGAGCACGCCGAAACCGCGTTCCACCCGTCCTGCTCGTGCAAGATGGGCACCGACGAGATGGCCGTGGTCGATGGCGAAGGTCGTGTGCACGGCATGCAGAGCCTGCGCGTGGTCGATGCTTCGATCATGCCGATCATCACCACCGGCAACCTCAACGCGCCGACGATCATGATGGCCGAGAAAATCGCCGACAAGATCCGTGGCCGCAAGCCGCTGCCGCGCAGCAACGCTGCTTATTACGTCGCGAACGGCGCGCCGGTCAAAGGCAAGCCGATGCGGGATATCACCCCGGTTACCCAGTAAGTCGTAATACCTCCCCTGATCGTTCCCACGCTCCGCGTGGGAACGATCAGGGGACGCTCCGCGTCCCAAAGCGGACGCAGAGCGTCCATGGCGGCATTCCCACGCAGAGCGTGGGAACGATCTGCTGTCGGGCACAGTAAATCCTCCTACACCCCCTCTTCACTTGATCCTACCCCCACGCAGGCCTACTCTAGACCTCGCGCAACCGTTTCACCCCTCCCCGCTGTCGCCATGCCGCTACTCCATTACAAGGAGGTTCCCGAATGTTCGATTTCCACCCCCAGCTCAAGCAGCGCTTTGCTGCCTTGCGCACGGGCGCTGAATTTTTTTCCCTGCGGTATGTGCGCGAGTCCGGGCAGTTTCTGTCGGTGCGCAAGAACGTCGCCGAACCGCCGAGCCTGAGCCGCGATGAAGGGGCGATGCTCACCGTACGTGTCAATGGCGTCGAAGCCTACGCGGCGACCAATGACCTCTCGCAACAAGGCCTGCAAGCCGCCCTCGAGCGCGCCGAACAACAGGCCCGCCGGCTCAAGCCGCACGCCTTGCTCGATCTGCGCGAGCAGCCGCTTTCCAGCGATCGCGCTGATTATTTTTCACCCAACCTCGAACAACCCTTCCCGTCCCTGAGCGAATGCTTCGATCTGCTCGGTGCGGAGTCCGCCTCGGTGCCCAAGGATGAACGCCTGGTCAATTGGCAGGTGAGCATCGGCATCACTAACGTCGAGCAGATCTACCTGAGCAGCGCCGGCGCCGAATTGCGCCAGGCCCAGCGCTTCGTCTATCCGAGCCTCGACGTCACCGCCTACGACGGCAACGACAGCCAGACCCGCAGCCTCGGCCGCGAGAATTTCGGCCAGCAGGGTGGCGCCGACGTCATCAGCCGCTGCGGTCTGGTCGGTGCCGGTCCGCAAGTCGCCGACCAGGCCCTGCAACTGCTGCTCGCGCCGAACACCCCGCAAGGCCCGCGCGACTTGCTGCTGATGCCTGATCAGATGATGCTGCAGATCCATGAATCCATCGGTCACCCGCTGGAGCTCGACCGCATCCTCGGCGATGAGCGCAATTACGCCGGCACCAGTTTCGTCAAGACCAGCGATTTCGGCAGCCTGCAATACGGCTCCAACCTGCTCAACGTAACCTTCGATCCAGGCATTCCCGAAGAGCTGGCGAGCTACGGCCATGACGACGACGGCACCGCGGCGAGCAAACAATTCCTGATCCGCGACGGCCTGTTGCTGCGGCCATTGGGTGGGGCACTGTCGCAGTATCGCGCCGGCCTCGATGGCGTTGCCAACAGCCGCGCCTGCGGCTGGAACCGGCCACCGATCGACCGCATGGCCAACCTCAACATCGAGCCGGGCGATCAGACGCTGGAGCAGATGATCGGCGGTATCGAGCACGGCATTCTGATGAGCACCAACCGTTCGTGGTCGATCGACGATGCGCGCAACAAATTCCAGTTCGGCTGCGAATGGGGCCAGTTGATCGAGCATGGTGAACTTAAAGGCGTGGTGAAAAATCCCAACTACCGGGCCATTTCCGCGCACTTCTGGAAGAGCCTGCGCGCCGTCGGCGATGCCAACACCGTCAAGGTGCTGGGCACGCCGAACTGCGGCAAGGGCGAACCGAACCAGGTGATTCGCGTCGGCCACGCTTCGCCGGCCTGCGTATTCAGCAACATTGATGTGTTTGGGGGAGACGCCTGATGAGCATTTCGAAGCGTCAGTCCGACGCCTTCAAGGTCATGGTCAACTGGCTGCGCGACAGCGTGCGCGAGCCGGAACAGTTCACGCTCAGCTACGCCGCCGAAGCCTCGGCGTTCGTGCGCTTCAATCACGCCAAGGTGCGCCAGGCCGGGCAAGTGCAACAGGCCAACGTCGGCCTGAAACTGATCGACGACGGTCGCCACGCCGACCTGCAGATCACCTTGTCCGGGGATCAGGAAGCCGATCTGCAACGCCTCGCCGAAGGCTTGCAGCAACTGCGCGAAACCCTGCCGCTGCTGCCGCAGGATCCGTACCTGCTGCTCAATCACAACAGCTGGCAGAGCACGCACGTACAAGCGCATCCGCTGCCGGACACCGAAGATGTCGTCGGGCAAATCTGCGCTGCCGCTGAAGGTCTGGATCTGGTCGGTTTCTATGCTGCCGGCCCGATCAGTCGCGGGTTCGCCAGCTCCGCCGGCGCGTTCGGCTGGCATGAAGCCAACAGCTTCAACTTCGACTTCAGCCTGTTCCATGAAAATGGCGAAGCGGTGAAGGCCAGCTACGCCGGGCATGACTGGAGCGACGAGGGCTTCGCCCGGCGTTTCGCCCAGGCCCGCGAACAGCTGGAGTTTCTCGGCCGGCCGTTACGCACTTTGGCACCGGGACAGTACCGCGCCTATCTGGCACCGGCAGCGCTGGAAGAAATCATGGGCATGCTCAGTTGGGGCGGGTTCTCGGCGCAATCGATCGCCAGCAAGAGCAGTCCGTTGCAGAAACTCTACGTCGGCGATCAGGCGTTCAGTCCGCTGGTGTCGCTGGATGAGAAAGTCAGCGAATCCCTGAGCCCGGCGTTTTCCGCCGAGGGATATCCGCGCAGCGATCTGCGTCTGATCATCGAAGGCCGGGCCGGTGATCAACTGGTCGGCTCGCGCAGCGCGGCGGAATACGGTCTGGCGGCGAACGGTGCGGGCGGTGGCGAGATGCCCAGTGCATTGAACATGGCCGCCGGTGATCTGTCGCAAGAACAGATCCTCAAGCAGTTGGGCACCGGGCTGTACATCAGCAACCTGTGGTACCTGAACTACTCGGATCAACCGGCGGCGCGCATGACCGGCATGACCCGTTTCGCGACCTTCTGGGTCGAGAACGGCGAAATCCAGGCGCCGGTCAGCACCATGCGTTTCGACGACAGCGCCTACAACCTGCTCGGCTCGCAGCTGGAAGCGTTGACTACCGAGCGTGAATTGCTGCTGTCGGCGAGTACCTACAGCCAGCGCAATACCTCGTCATCGCTGTTGCCGGGGGCGCTGGTCAGCCGGTTGACCCTGACCCTCTGACCGCGATCGTTCCCACGCTCCGCGTGGGAATGCAGCCCGGGACGCTCCGCGTCCCAGCCAAAAGCGGACGCAGAGCGTCCGTTGAGGCATTCCCACGCAGAGCGTGGGAACGATCATCAAACAGACCACACGAGGTTCCATGCCCAACCGCCCGCCTCTCGACGCCATCACCGCCCGCTGGTTGCCGTGGGTCGTTGCCATCGCGTTCTTCATGCAGTCCCTCGACGGAACCATCCTCAACACCGCGCTGCCGGCCATGGCCAGCGATCTGGCCGAAGACCCGTTGCGCATGCAGGGTGTGATCATCGCCTACATGCTCACCGTGGCCCTGCTGATCCCGGCCTCCGGATGGATCGCCGACCGCTTCGGCACCAAGAAAATCTTCTTCGGCGCGATTCTGCTGTTCAGCTTGGGCTCGTTGCTGTGCGCGTTATCCAGCAGCCTGAGCATGCTCATCGGTGCGCGGGTGATCCAGGGCCTCGGCGGTGCGCTGATGCTGCCGGTCGGGCGGCTGGTGGTGCTGCGTGCCTATCCGCGCTCGGAACTGGTGCGGATCATGGGTTTCATCACCATTCCCGGCCTGCTCGGCCCGCTGATCGGCCCGACCATGGGCGGCTGGATGGTGGAATACGTGACGTGGCACTGGATCTTCCTGATCAATCTGCCGGTCGGGGTGATCGGCTGTTATGCGGTGTGGAAGTTCATTCCCGACCTGCGCGGCACGGAGCGCACACGCTTCGATAGCCTCGGTTTTCTACTGTTCGGCGCGGCGATGATCCTCATCACCATTGCCATGGAAGGCCTTGGCGAATTGCACCTGCCGCACCTGCGGGTGATGTTGCTGCTGTTCGCCGGCATGGCCTGTCTGGCGGCGTACTGGCTGCGCGCCGGGCATATCGAGAATCCGCTGTTTGCGCCGTCACTGTTCAAGACCCGCACCTTCGCCGTTGGCATTCTCGGTAACCTGTTCGCGCGACTGGGCAGCGGTGCTCTGCCATTTCTGGTGCCACTGCTGCTGCAAGTCGCGTTGGGCTATTCGCCGTCGCAAGCCGGGATGAGCATGTTGCCGCTGGCCGCTGCGGCGATGGTCGCCAAGTGGGTCGCGCGGCCGCTGATCGAACGCCTCGGCTATCGCATCGTCCTCACCGGCAACACCCTGGCGCTGGGGATCATGCTGGCGAGCATGGGTCTGGTCAGCGAGCAGACGCCGTACTGGCTGCTGCTGTGCCTGCTAGCCGTGCTGGGTGCAATCAACTCGCTGCAATTCACCGCGATGAATACGGTGACGCTGATCGACCTCGACGATGCCAGCGCCAGCAGCGGCAACAGTCTGCTGTCGGTGGTCGCGCAGTTGTCGCTGAGCCTCGGCGTGGCCTGCGCCGGTGCGCTGCTGGGTGGCTTCACTGCGAAGGTCGGCAACGATGGCGTGGAAACCGTGCTCGGCGCGTTCCAGCTGACCTTCGTCACGGTCGGCGTGATGGCGATGCTGGCGGCGACGATCTTCTCGCAGCTGTCCAAGGAAGACGGGCGCCGGGCGAAACGGCCACAGGAGCACATCGAACACTGATTGTGCTGGAGGACATCTGTGGCTGCTGAAGGACTTCCGTGGCGAGGGGATTTATCCCCGCTGGGTTGCGCAGCAGCCCCAAAAAGGTTGGATGCGGTCAGCCGGATGAATTGAGGTGGCAGGTATTGGGGGGTGCTGCGCACCCCATCGGGGATAAATCCCCTCGCCACAGATAAATCCCCTCGCCACAGATAAATCCCCTCGCCACAGGTAATCCCTGGCTCGGGTTCAATCGCTGTTCGTCCAGAACTGTCGAGGAAACTGGCACGGGGCTGCTACACTGCGCGACATTTTGTTTTGCAGGCCAGTCCCGTGACCACCATCGCCACCGCTTTTAATACTCTGCCGCTGTCCGCCGCCATGCTGGCTAACCTCGAATCACTCGGTTATGCCCAGATGACGCCGATCCAGGCGCAGAGCTTGCCGGTGATCCTCAAGGGGATGGACCTGATCGCCCAGGCCAAGACCGGCAGCGGCAAGACCGCCGCGTTCGGCATCGGCCTGCTCAACCCGATCAACCCGCGCTACTTCGGGTGCCAGGCGCTGGTGATTTGCCCGACCCGCGAACTGGCCGATCAGGTGGCCAAGGAAGTCCGTCGTCTGGCCCGCGCCGAAGACAACATCAAGGTCCTGACCCTGTGCGGTGGCGTGTCGTTCGGCCCGCAGATCGCTTCGCTGGAACACGGCGCACACATTATCGTCGGCACCCCGGGGCGCATTCAGCAGCACTTGCGCAAGGGTTCGCTGGTGCTCGATGGCCTGAACACGCTGATCCTCGACGAAGCCGATCGCATGCTCGACATGGGTTTCTACGACGCCATCGAAGACATCATCATCAAGACCCCGGAGCGCCGGCAGACTCTGCTGTTCTCCGCGACCTACCCGGTGGGCATCAAGCAACTGGCCTCGAAATTCATGCGCGATCCGCAGACCGTCAAGGCTGAAGCCTTCCACGACGACACGCAGATCGAGCAGCGCTTCTACGAGATTTCCCCGGAAGAGCGCATGAGCGCGGTGACCAAAGTCCTGCACCACTTCCGTCCGGCGTCCTGCGTGGCGTTCTGCTTCACCAAGCAGCAGGTTCAGGAAACCGTCGATCACCTGACCGCCAAAGGTATTTCCGCCGTTGGCCTGCACGGCGATCTGGAACAGCGTGATCGTGATCAGGTACTGGCAATGTTCGCCAACCGCAGCACCTCGGTGCTGGTTGCCACCGACGTCGCCGCCCGTGGTCTGGACATCGATGCGCTGGACATGGTGATCAACGTCGAGCTGGCGCGCGATTCGGAAATCCACATCCACCGCGTCGGCCGTACCGGTCGCGCGGGCGAGAAAGGCATCGCCATCAGCCTGGTCGCGCCGTCCGAAGCTCATCGTGCGCAAGCCATCGAACAACTGCAGAAAGCGCCGCTGAACTGGGATCAGATCGACAACCTCAAGTCCCAGGGCCTGGCGCCGCTGCAACCGCCGATGACCACCCTGTGCATCGGCGCTGGCCGTAAAGACAAAGTGCGCCCGGGCGACATTCTTGGCGCACTGACCGGCGAAGCGGGCATTCCCGGTGCGCAGGTCGGCAAGATCGCGATCTTCGATTTCCAGGCCTACGTCGCTGTCGAGCGCACGGTGGCCATGCAGGCCTTGCAGCGCCTGAACGACGGCAAGATCAAGGGCCGCTCGTTGCGCGTGCGTATTCTGTAAGCGATCTTCCATCCATAGGAGATCCCCTGTGGGAGCGGGCTTGCCCGCGATGACGGCCTGACAGACAACATTTATGTTGAATGTGCAGACCTCATCGCGGGCAAGCCCGCTCCCACATGGGTCACAGGTGATTTTGAATTTTGTGTGAGGACACCGTTTTGCGCTCTACCGAAGTCGTGATCATTGGCGCTGGCGCCGCCGGCTTGATGTGTGCCCTGACCGCCGCCGGGCGCGGGCGTCAGGTGTTGCTGCTCGACCACGCGAACAAGGCCGGCAAGAAAATCCTCATGTCCGGCGGTGGCCGCTGCAATTTCACCAACATGTACACCGAACCGAGCAATTTCCTTTCGCAGAACCCGCATTTCTGCAAATCGGCGCTGGCGCGTTACACCCAGTGGGATTTCATCGGTCTGGTCGGCAAACATGGCGTGCCGTACCACGAGAAGAAACTCGGCCAGCTGTTCTGCGATAACAAATCCAGCGACATCCTCGGCATGCTCCTTGATGAGTGCGATCAGGCCGGCGTCGAGCTGCACCTGGACACCTCGATCCAGACCATCGAAAAAACCGACAGCGGTTATCTGCTCGACACCACCCTCGGCCAAATCCAGTGCCAGTCGCTGGTGATCGCCACCGGCGGGCTATCGATTCCGACCCTGGGCGCCACCGGTTTCGGTTATCAAGTCGCCAAACAGTTCGGCCATGAACTGCTGCCGACCCGCGCCGGTCTGGTGCCGTTCACCATCACCGATCAGCTTAAGGAACTCTGCACCGAATTGTCCGGGACGTCGGTGGATTGTCTGGTCAGCTGCAATGACCAGAGCTTTCGCGAGAACATTCTGTTCACTCACCGTGGCCTCAGCGGCCCGGCGATTCTGCAGATCTCTTCGTTCTGGGAACCCGGCGACACGGTGGAAATCAACCTGCTGCCGGATCACGACGCGGCGAGCTGGCTGCAACAGCAAGTCGCCGAGCGTCCGAACAGCGAGCTGAAGACCTTGCTTGGCGAGATCTTCACCAAGAAAATGGCCAATCTGCTGGCGGACAACTGGTTTGTCTCCAAACCGATGAAGCAGTACACCCATGCTGAACTGGCGGAGATTGCCGAGAAGCTCGGCAGCTGGAAGGTTGTGCCGGCGGGAACTGAAGGCTATCGCACGGCTGAGGTGACCCTGGGCGGCGTCGACACCCGCGAGGTGTCGTCCAAGACCATGGAATCGCTGAAAAGCCCCGGCCTGTACTTCATTGGGGAAGTGCTCGACGTCACCGGGCATCTGGGTGGCTTCAACTTCCAGTGGGCCTGGGCCTCGGGCTACGCTGCTGCGCAGTTCGTCTGACCGGAACAACACTCCCCGTGTAGAAGCTGCCGAAGGCTGCGATCTTTTGATCTTGTTTTTACAGATCAAAGTCAAAAGATCGCAGCCTTCGGCAGCTCCTACAGGGGGGCGCGGGCGATCAAGGAACACTTTTTGCTGTCAGATGTGCTCGACGCCATTGCGTCGGCGTCATTACTGGCTCAATTTAGCGGCATCGCCTCGGAAGGCTTTCGCACTTCATGTCCTCGACCTCGTTTCGTCAGTCTTTGCGGCGCCTGTGGGCGCTGGATAAATTCAGCTACAGCGTGCGGGTATTCATCGCCCTGACCGGCAGCATGGCGCTGTGCTGGTATCAGGATGAAATGGGCCTGCTGATCCCGTTGTTCCTCGGCATCATCGCCAGCGCCCTGGCCGAGACCGACGACAGTTGGCAGGGTCGTCTCAACGCTCTGGCGGTGACGCTGGTGTGTTTCAGCATCGCCGCGCTGTCGGTGGAATTGCTCTTTCCCTACCCGATCATTTTTGCCGTAGCCCTGGCGCTGGCCAGTTTCGGTCTGACCATGCTCGGCGCGCTGGGCGAGCGTTACGGTGCGATCGCCTCGGCGACGCTGATTCTGTCGGTGTACACGATGATCGGCGTCGATCAGCGCGGCGGCGCGGTTACCGATTTCTGGCATGAACCGATGCTGCTGGTCGCCGGCGCGGCGTGGTATGGCCTGCTGTCGGTGCTGTGGCAGGCGCTGTTTTCCAACCAACCGGTGCAGCAAAGTCTGGCGCGGCTGTTCCGTGAACTGGGCCTGTACCTGAAGCTGAAATCCTCGCTGTTCGAGCCGATCCGGCAGATGGACGTCGAAGCCCGCCGCCTCGAACTAGCGCAGCAGAATGGCCGCGTGGTCGCCGCCCTGAACACGGCCAAGGAAATCATCCTGCACCGGGTCGGTAACGGTCGGCCCGGCTCGAAAGTCAGCCGCTATCTGAAGCTGTATTTCCTCGCGCAGGACATTCACGAACGCGCCAGCTCTTCGCACTACCCTTACAACGCGCTGGCCGAGGCGTTCTTCCACAGCGACGTGCTGTTCCGCTGCCAGCGCCTGCTGCGCCAGCAAGGCAAGGCCTGCCGGGCCTTGGCCGAGTCAATCCAGATGCGCCAGCCGTTCATCTATGACGCCAGTTTCGCCGAAGCCCTGAACGACCTGCATGCCTCCCTTGAACATTTACGCATCCAGAGCAACCCGGCATGGCGCGGCCTGCTGCGCTCGTTGCGCGCACTGGCGGCCAACCTCGGCACCCTCGACCGCCTGCTCAGCGATGCCAGCAACCCCGATGCCCTGGCGGACGCCACCGACAGCAGCCTGCTCGACCGCTCACCGCGCAATCTCAAGGACGTGTGGATTCGCCTGCGTACACAACTGACGCCGACCTCGCTGCTGTTCCGTCATGCCCTGCGCCTGCCGCTGGCACTGAGCATCGGCTACGGCATGGTGCACCTGATTCACCCGTCGCAAGGCTACTGGATCATTCTCACCACGCTGTTCGTCTGCCAGCCGAATTACGGCGCCACCCGGCGCAAACTCGGCCAGCGGATCATCGGCACGGCCATTGGCCTGACGGTGGCGTGGGCGCTGTTCGATCTGTTCCCCAACCCGGTGGTGCAATCGTGCTTCGCCATTGCTGCCGGCGTGGTGTTCTTCACCAACCGCACCACCCGCTACACCCTGGCGACGGCGGCGATCACGATCATGGTGCTGTTCTGCTTCAATCAGGTCGGCGATGGCTACGGGCTGTTCCTGCCACGGTTGTTCGATACCTTGCTCGGCAGTTTGATCGCGGGTCTGGCGGTGTTCCTGTTCCTGCCGGACTGGCAGGGCCGGCGCCTGAACAAAGTGCTGGCCAACACCCTGACCTGCAACAGCATCTACCTGCGCCAGATCATGCAGCAATACGCCGCCGGCAAGAGCGACGACCTCGCTTATCGCCTGGCCCGCCGCAACGCGCACAACGCCGACGCGGCGCTGTCGACGACACTGGCGAACATGCTCATGGAGCCGGGACACTTCCGTAAGGAGGCGGATGTCGGCTTCCGTTTCCTGGTGCTGTCGCACACGTTGCTCAGTTACCTTTCCGGGCTCGGCGCACACCGCGAAACGCAACTGCCGGCGGATGTGCGCGAGCATCTGATCGAAGGCGCCGGGGTGAAACTGGCGACCAGCATCGACGAAATCGCTCAAGGCCTGGCGAGCAAGCAGCCGATTGCAATTCAGAGTGATGAAGAAGAAGCGCTGGCCAATGAGCTGGAACAGATGCCGGATGAAATCGATGAAGGGCAGCGGTTGGTGCAGACGCAGCTGGCGCTGATTTGCCGGCAGTTAGGGCCGCTTCGGACATTGGCGGCGCATTTGATCAAAGAAGTCTAGCTACAAGTTTCAAGCTGCAAGCTGCAAGCTGCAAGCTGCAAGCTTCAAGTTAGAAGCCGGGTTGCGTTCGGCTTGTAGCTTGTAGCTTGTAGCTTGTAGCTTGTAGCTTGTAGCTTGCAGCTTGCAGCTTGTAGCTTGTAGCTTGCAGCTCCCCCACTACATTCCATGCCGCCGCAATAACTTCTCATAAGTCCCGTCAGCCTTCATCGCTGCAATCGCCCGGTCAAACCCGGCGACGATCTGCTCATGCTGCGGATTCTTCAGGCTGACCAGAATATGCAGGCTGTTTTCACTCAACGGTTTGGGTAAAAACTCCACCGAATTGCGCACCTTGGCCGATTCCCGCGCCAGGTAATACTTCGCTACGTACTCATCCTCAAGCGTCAGCTTGACCCGATCCGCCGCGAGCATGCGAACGCCCATGGCGAAGTTGTGCACAGGGACTTTCTGCATCGCCGTATCGGCATCGAACGGGGCGGAATAGGCATAGCCGCGCACCACCGCAATCGGATAGGTGTGCAGTTGCTCGAGGCTGTTGTATTCAATGGGTGCGTCTTTGCGCTTGAGGAAGCGGATGCGGTTGATCAGGTACTCACCGGAAAACTGGCCGATCTGCGTGCGCTCATCGTTGTACCAAGCGTTGACCAGCACGTCGTAACGCCCCTCGCCAATCCCCAGCAATGCGCGCGCCCATGGCACTTGCTCGTAACCGCTGGCATAACCGGCGCGAGCCAGTGCGGTGCTGACAATGTCAGTGGCCAGGCCACCATTGACCAGTGCATCGTCGGTAAACGGCGGCCAGTTATCGAACGCCAGCCGCAGCTTCTGCGCCGCAGCATCCTGGCCGAGTACCAGCAGTCCGATCAAAGCAACGGCTTGAAGCAATCGCAGCATGCTTGAACATCCTCAGCGGGCAACCGCCCGACGTGGTTTCACGTCAAAACCCAAGGCCCCTTACCGGCAAAACCCAAGCATTGAACATTAGCTCATGGGAGCCAGTGGACAGTGCTCTTGAGCAGATTACACAAAGTCGCAGCCAGCGTGAGAAAGGAATAGTGGCATTTTGACCTTTATCACAGACTGTTGCGCCATACAGACATACGGCGCTGCTGCGCTTAGTATCGGGCGACATGGTCAAGGAATCGAAAAATGACAATCGAGTGGATCTGCAAACATCATCGTGATCTGGGCAAAGAGCAGTTGTACGCCTTGTTGAAGCTTCGCTCTGATGTATTCGTGGTCGAACAGAAATGTGCTTATCCGGACCTCGACGGCCAGGATCTGGTGGGCGATACCCATCACCTGATGGGTTGGGAGGATGATCAGCTGATGGCTTATCTGCGCCTGCTGGACCCGGAATCCCAGGGCGGCGACGTGGTGATTGGCCGCGTGGTGACCGCGCCCGCCGGCCGTGGCAAAGGGTTGGGCCACGCGATGATGGAACAGGCGCTGAAGCAGGCCGAAAAGCACTGGCCGCAGGTACCGATCTATCTGTCGGCGCAGGCACACTTGCAGGGGTATTACGGCAAGTACGGGTTCGAAGTGGCGGGCGAGGAATATCTCGAGGATGGGATTCCCCACATAGGCATGCGTCGTTCTTGAGGGCCTCATCGCTGGCAAGCCAGCTCCCACAGGTTCATCGCTCGTTCACGAAAACCGTGTTCGCTGGAGATCCCTGTGGGAGCTGGCTTGCCAGCGATTGCGTCAGTTCAGGCGCCGCTGGATTCAGGGGTATTCCAGCACCGCTTTTATCTGCCGCAAATTGCGCTCGATCCAGCCGCGATCAATCGCTCCCCACTCACGAATCCGATAGCGCCCGGCATGATTGCGCGCGCCCTCTTCCTGTTCGAACTCACAGATGATGTCCAGATCGGCCAGCGCGGCAATCGTGTCCTGCGCCGTGCGTCGCGGCATGCCGGTGACTTCGGTTAGCGTCGGCACACTCGGCGCCAGGCCGCTATCGATCAGATAAGCCACGTACAAACGGCGATAGAAACTGCTCTTGGTCTTGCTGACGTCCATCCACACCTTCCTGATTGGTCAAGCCTGCATATCCCGCCACGTCAGGTACACACGCAGATCGAACTCGATCTGGTGATACCCCGGCAGCATGTGCTCGCACAGTTTATAGAACGCCTTGTTGTGATCCGATTCCTTGAAGTGCGCCAGCTCGTGCACCACGATCATCTTCAGAAAATCCGGCGCGGCGTCCTTGAACAGCGCGGCGATGCGGATTTCCTTGTTGGCCTTGAGCTTGCCGCCCTGCACCCGCGACACCGTGGTGTGCAGACCGAGCGCGCGGTGGGTCAGGTCGAGGCGGTTGTCGAACAGCACTTTGTCGATGGCCGGCGCATTGCGCATGTACTGCTGTTTGAGATCCAGCGCGTAGCTGTACAAGGCCTTGTCGCTCTGCACGTCGTGTCGCCCTGAATAGCGCTGATTCAGGTATTCACCCAGGCGCCCTTCGGCAATCAGTTGGCGC
Source organism: Pseudomonas sp. Sample_11 (assembly GCF_004307505.1). Lineage (NCBI taxonomy): Bacteria > Pseudomonadati > Pseudomonadota > Gammaproteobacteria > Pseudomonadales > Pseudomonadaceae > Pseudomonas > Pseudomonas sp. Sample_11. The sequence goes on along the minus strand of NZ_RCOD01000072.1, from coordinate 4,192 downwards.
ACCTGATCCTGCAATTGTGCGGGGTAGGCCTGGAGGTACTTCAACACAGTCATGGACGAGCGACGCGGTTCGAAAAAGGTCCGCCAGTGTAGCGAATTCAACCGGGCAACGCGCTCCAGTCAAACGGTTCAACGAAGCTGACCGCGTCTTCGGCGATCAACGGCCGCGCGACGAGGAAGCCCTGCACGTATTCGCAACCATGGGTTTGCAGCCACTGATATTGCTCGAGGGTTTCCACCCCTTCGGCAATCACCAGCAGGCCGTATTGCTTGCACAGATCGATGACCATGCGCACCAGCGCCGCATCACGTGGCGAGTCCGGCAGGCGCGCGATCAAGTGGCGGTCGAGTTTCAGCGTATCCAGTTCGAGATCGCGCAGATGCGCCAGCGAGCACGGCCCCGAACCAAAATCATCCAGCGCCACGCGCACCCCGAGATGACGCAGCAGCCGCAGTTGCTTGCGGGTTTCGTCCGGGTTTTGCATCAACGCTTCTTCGGTGACCTCGACTTCCAGTTGCCGCGGTTGCAGCGCATGGCGTTCCATGACTTGACGCAATTCAGTGACCAGATTCGGCAGGCCGAACTGGGTGTTGCTCAGGCTCACGCCGAGCACCAGGTCTTCGGCGAACAAGGTTTCCCAAGCTTTGCGCTGACCGGCGCCACGGTGATAGATCCAGCTGCCGAGGCGACTGATCAGGCGCGCCTCTTCCAGCAACGGCAGAAACAACCCCGGCGGCACATCGCCGACGCTCGGATGCTGCCAGCGCAGCAACGCTTCGAACCCACGAATCTGCCCGCTGCCGATCGCCACCTGCGGCTGATAGACCAGATTGAAATCGCGATTCTCGATGGCCTCGCGCACGCTGTCTTCAAGCATCAGACGCGAGCGTGCGCGACCGTTCATTTCATGATCGTAGAAGCGGTATTGCTGGCGCCCGGCACGCTTGGCTTCGTACATGGCAATGTCCGAAGCGCGCAGCAAACCGTCGAGATTGCGCCCGCAGTCTGGATAAGTAGCGATGCCGATACTGGCGCCAAGGACGATATCCAGGCCTTCGATCTGCTGACACACCGATACCCGTTCGATAAGTTTTTCGGCAATCTTCGCCGCTTGCTCGGGAAACTCCAGATCCAGCAGCGCGGTGAATTCATCACCGCCCATGCGCGCAAGAATATCGAACGGCCGCAGGCACGCCTTCAGTTGCTCGGAAACCCAGCGCAACACGCGGTCGCCGGCGTCATGGCCGAGGGAATCATTGACCCGTTTGAAGCCATCGAGATCGAGGTAGAGCAGCACCCAGCTGCTGTCGCTGCGTTCCCCGCGCAACAACAGGTTTTCCACCGTCTGGTAGAACCCGCGCCGATTGAGCAGCCCGGTCAGCGGATCGGTCACCGCCTGAAATTCCAATTGCTGGTGCAAGTGACGCACCACCGACATGTCCAGCACCGTCACCACCATCGCGTGCTGCTCCGAGGGCAGCGGCGCGCAGGACAAGGCCACCGGCACTTGCTGCCCGGGCGCAGTACGCAACAACGCATCATGCAGGCGCAGGGTTTCGCCACGTTGGTAGCCGGCGTAGAACTCGGAATCGGCCCACAACGCAATGTGCGGCTTCTGCAGGAAATCGAGAAACTCCTTGCCTTCCAGATCCTTCACCGGCGCATTGAGCAGTCGCGAAATCGCCGGGTTGGCGAAGCGGATCACGCCGTCCTCGCTCAACACCAGAATGCCTTCGGCGGCGTTGTCCAGCACCGAGGCATTGAAGGCGCGCGCCACTTCCAGGTCATGACTGAGGCGTTGCAGGGCACGGCGATTGCGCTGGTGCTCGAGCAGCGCCTGGACCTTGGGCTTGAGGATTTGCGGATCGAACGGCTTGAACAGGTAATCCACCGCGCCACTGGCGTAGCCCTTGATCACGGCATCCTGGGATTGCTCGTTGGCGGTGAGGAAAATGATCGGTGTCAGCCGCGTACGCTGGCTGCCGCGCATCAACCGTGCGACCTCGAAACCGTCCATGCCGGGCATCTGCACATCAAGCAGGACCAGGTCGATGTCGTGTTCGAGCAAAAGGTTCAGCGCCTCGAAACCGGAGGCGGCGGTCATCACGTGCCAATCCTGACGCTGCAGCAACGCGCGCATGCTGATCAGATTTTCGGGGTAATCATCGACGATCAAAAGGACCGAGCTGCCTTCACCTGGCTGGGGTTGCGCGCATTCCATGCTGCTTCTCTTATCGGGACCGGTTGCCGGCAAAACCATAGACGTAACTGAGCCTTCACTCTAGACGCGGATGCCGCAAAGCAGAAGCTGTCGTCACGCCATCATTTGGCCAATGTTCCGTCGAGCCGACTAACGGTCACCGCCAGAGCCCCCGAAAACCGGGCGAGATGGCATTTCGACAGGACTTTGACGTCAAGTAATCGCCGGGCGGGCATTAACAAAAATTGCCGCTACGCTTATAAAGACGCCCGAAAACGCGCGGGCTAGAGCTTCTGGCACCGGCGTTCCGGATGAATTGATTGGAAGAACCGTCATGATCGACCTCGCAACCTGGAACCTCAGCGTTCCTGTTGGCAGCCCGCCGTACACCGTCGAAACCTCAAAACTGGTGGATGGCTTCAAGGATCAGTACTTCCATTCCGACACCGGCACCCTGTTCTTCTGGTCCCCGGTGACTGGCTCGAAAACCGAAAACGCCATCTACCCGCGTACCGAACTGCGCGAAACCTACAGCAACGGCACCCTGCGCAACTGGTACTACCCGGACGCCGACAACCTGCTGCGCGCCACCCTCGCGGTGAACAAGGTGCCGAGCTCGGGCAAGATCGTCATCGGCCAGATCCACGCGTACGAAAGCCAGCGGCCGATGGTCAAGCTCGAATATCAGTACAAGGAAAAAACCCAGACCGGCAATCTGGTGATCAAAGTGCGCATGCGCCCGGACGACGCCGAAAGCCGCGTCATCACCCTCGCCACCGGCGTCAAGCTTGATCGTGAATTCAACTACCTGATCCACCTGAGTCCCGGCGGCGCACTGGGCGTAAGTGCAGCGGGGTATCAATGGGACTCACAGATCAGCGCGACCTGGCGCGACAAGCCGCTGTATTTCAAGGCTGGGGTGTATGTGCAGGACAACACCGGGTATACCAGCGAAGGTGGGCAGGTGACGTTTACCAAACTGGATATTGATCACGACAAGTAGCGCAAATCCTACTGTAGGAGCTGCCGGAGGCTGCGATCTTTTGATCTTGTTTTTGATTCTAAAAAGACAGAATCAAAAAGATCGCAGCCTTCGGCAGCTCCTACCTTTAAACAGCGCTGTTTAGAGCTGTCAGCGGTTACTTCCGGATGCCTACAACAGCTTGCGTCGTTGCCTACCACTACGCCAGAATTCGCCGGCTTGTGCGCCTGGCGGGCCATCGGTAACTTGATTCGTGTCACTGATTCCCAGTGATCGGGTTTAGTAGCCCGTGGTTTCAAGCGTGATGCACAAGCATCTGTCAGTCGGGGATTTCGATTCCTGCGCTTGATGGCAGCTGTGCGCAGGGCACCTTCGGGTGCGCCGGCTTGCTCGAAACCCCGGTCTACTAACCTGCGTACAGTTGCCTCCACTTTGATTAGTAGCCAGAGCGGAGGCACTCCAATCAGGTTTCGAGCAGATGACTAAATCAACGCCACACCCGCCGGTCACCGACCCGGCCTCGCCATACGAATCCCTCGACTCAAAAAAACTCAACGACGCTGCCGAACGCGCCCTCGACCACTACCTCAACCCCGCCGCCCTTATCATGGCTAACACCAACGAACCCGAGCCCATGTACTTCGCAAACCCGAAATACAACACCGAATCCCTGCTGGCCAACGCCAGCGAAACCTTGGGCTCAGCCAGCGTCATGCTCAACAACTTCGCCGCGATGCTCGACAACTCGCATCGCAAAACCGCGCTGGGGATCGCGCAGGTCGTCATGCTCGGTGAACTGGCAGTGAATCAGGCACTGGATCACGTTGAACTGAAGGAGTAGTCACTGATAAAGGACTCTTCGTCGACGAGCTCACCTTCAATCCAGCAGTCATGCCCACGCTTGAAGAGATAGCGGAAATATTTGTTTAATTACGCCCACAAAAAACCCGCCTCTCCAGACTGTGTGAAAACCTAGCAATCTGCGCAGCGCTCAAAGAAAATGCTCCGTA
>NZ_RCOD01000106.1:0-84948 GCF_004307505.1 Pseudomonas sp. Sample_11 | reverse complement strand
CGGGCAAGCGTGCCTACGTCAACCGCATCAATTTCCGTGGCAACACCAAGTCCGAGGACGAAGTGCTGCGTCGTGAAATGCGTCAGATGGAAGGCGGCTGGGCTTCGACCTACCTGATCGACCAGTCCAAGACCCGTCTGGAGCGTCTGGGCTTCTTCAAGGAAGTCAACGTTGAAACCCCGGCCGTGCCAGGTGTCGACGACCAGGTTGATGTGAACTACGCCGTTGAAGAACAGGCTTCCGGTTCGATCACCGCCAGCGTCGGTTTCGCCCAGAGCGCCGGTCTGATCCTCGGTGGTTCGATCACCCAGAACAACTTCCTCGGTACCGGTAACCGCGTCAGCATCGGTCTGACTCGCAGCGAATACCAGAGCCGCTACAACTTCGGCTACGTTGACCCCTACTGGACCGCTGATGGCGTGAGCCTGGGTTACAACGCGTTCTATCGCACTACAGACTACGACGAGCTCGACACCGACCTTTCGAGTTACGCGGTAGACAGCCTGGGCGCTGGTGTGAACATCGGCTACCCGATCAGCGAGACTTCGCGTCTGACATTCGGTGCTTCCGTTCAACAGGACGAAATCAGTACCGGTAGCTACACCGTTGACGAGATTTTCGACTTCGTTAACAAGGAAGGCGACAAGTACCTGAACTTCAAGGCGTCTGCCGGCTGGTCCGAGTCCACCTTGAACAAAGGCGTACTGCCGACCCGTGGCCGGTCCCAGAGCCTGACTCTGGAAACCACCATCCCGGGTAGCGACCTTTCCTTCTTCAAGCTTGATTACCGTGGTCAGCTGTTCCAGCCGATCACTGAAAACTACACCATGCGCCTGCACACCGAACTGGGTTATGGCGACGGTTACGGTTCGACCGACGGCTTGCCGTTCTACGAAAACTACTACGCGGGTGGCTTCAACTCCGTACGTGGCTTCAAGGACAGCACGCTGGGTCCACGCAGTACACCGAGCCGCGGTGCAGCTGTAACGGGTAACTCGGGTACGCTTGCCGATCCGGATCAGGATCCGCTGCCATTCGGTGGTAACGTGTTGATTCAAGGTGGCGTTGAAGTGTTGTTCCCGCTGCCGTTCGTGAAAGATCAGCGTTCGCTGCGGACCTCGGTGTTCTGGGACGTGGGTAACGTATTCGATTCCAAGTGCGACAAGACCACCAACGCTAGCGCGGGTTCTACGTCCAGCACTCAGTGCAACGACATCAGCCTGAGCAACATGGCCAGCTCCGTAGGTGTGGGCGTGACCTGGGTCACCGCACTGGGACCGTTGAGCTTCGCGCTGGCGATGCCGGTGAAGAAACCGGATGACGCTGAAACTCAAGTGTTCCAATTCTCCCTCGGCCAGACGTTCTAAGCGTCTGACCCAAGATAACGACAATGGATTTTGTAGGAGTGCATCGTGCGTAAGTTGACTCAATTGGTTCTCCTGGCCTCCGTACTGGTGGCAGGCCCGGCGTTCGCCGACATGAAAATTGCCGTGCTGAACTATCAGATGGCTCTGCTGGAATCCGACGCGGCGAAGAAGTACGCCGTGGATGCCGAGAAGAAGTTCGGTCCGCAACTGACCAAGCTGAAAACCCTGGAAAGCAGCGCCAAAGGCATTCAGGACCGTCTGATGGCCGGTGGCGACAAAATGCAGCAGGGCGAGCGTGAGCGTCTGGAGCTGGAATTCAAGCAAAAGGCCCGCGACTTCCAGTTCCAGTCCAAGGAGCTGAACGAAGCCAAAGCCGTTGCCGACCGTGAAATGCTCAAGCAACTGAAGCCGAAACTGGACAGCGCTGTGGAAGAAGTCATCAAGAAGGGTGGTTTTGACCTGGTGTTCGAGCGTGGCGCAGTCATCGATGTCAAACCTCAGTACGACATCACGCGCCAGGTTATCGAGCGCATGAATCAGCTGAAGTAACCCATGACCGTGACTATCAGGCTCGGCCAGTTGGCCGAGCACCTCGGCGCCACCCTGCGTGGCGACCCCGAGAGGCAAATTACTGGGCTAGCCACTTTGCAAGAGGCTGGCCCAGCTCAGTTGAGCTTTCTGGCAAATCCCCAATACCGCAAATACCTGGCCGGCTCTCAGGCAGCTGCACTGCTGCTCAAGGAAGCCGACGCCGAAGGTTTCGCAGGTAATGCCTTGGTGGTGCCGGACCCTTATCTGGCCTATGCACGTATCTCGCATCTGTTCGATCCAAAGCCAAAAGCGGCTGGCGGGATTCATCCGACAGCGGTGATCGCGGCGGACGCGGTGGTTGACCCGAGTGCCAGCATCGGTCCGTTCGTGGTGATCGAAGCCGGTGCACGCATCGCTGCACAGGTCACGCTGGGCGCGCATTGCGTAGTCGGCGCGCGCAGCGAAATCGGTGAAGGCGGCTGGCTCGCTCCGCGCGTCACGCTGTATCACGATGTGCGCATCGGCAAGCGTGTGGTTATTCAGTCCGGCGCAGTGATCGGCGGTGAGGGCTTCGGCTTCGCCAACGAAAAAGGTGTCTGGCAAAAAATCGCCCAGATCGGTGGCGTGACCATCGGCGACGATGTCGAGATCGGCGTGAACACCGCCATCGACCGCGGCGCTCTGGCCGATACAGTGATTGGCAATGGCGTGAAGCTCGACAACCAGATTCAGATCGCGCACAACGTCCAGGTCGGTGATCACACCGCCATGGCCGCGTGCGTCGGCATTTCCGGCAGCACCAAAATCGGCAAGCACTGCATGCTCGCCGGCGGTGTTGGTCTGGTCGGCCACATTGATATTTGCGACAACGTTTTCCTGACCGGGATGACCATGGTGACTCACTCGATTACCGAGCCGGGCGCCTATTCTTCCGGCACAGCCATGCAACCGGCGGCCGAATGGCGCAAAAGCGCGGCCCGCATCCGTCAGCTCGATGACATCGCGCGACGGTTGAAACAGCTGGAAAAGCGCGTTGGGGAAGTGACCCCTGACGGCAATGCCTCATCTGATGGCTGATACCATTTCCATATCAAGTGTGCACAGCCTCTGGACTGCCTCCTTGATTTGCTAGAGGAGTGCGCGTCAGTCGCGCTCCCAATCTTTACATAGGCTTTCCCCTGAAATGATGGACATCAACGAGATTCGCGAATACCTGCCTCACCGTTACCCGTTCCTGCTGGTGGACCGGGTGGTGGAACTGGACACTGAAGGCAAGCGAATTCGCGCCTACAAAAATGTCAGCATCAATGAACCGTTCTTCAATGGTCACTTCCCTGCGCATCCAATCATGCCGGGCGTGTTGATCATCGAAGCGATGGCTCAGGCTGCCGGGATCCTCGGTTTCAAGATGCTCGACGTCAAACCGGCCGACGGCACCCTGTATTACTTCGTCGGTTCCGACAAGCTGCGCTTCCGCCAGCCAGTCAAGCCGGGCGATCAGTTGATCCTTGAAGCGACCTTCATCAGCTGCAAGCGCAAGATCTGGAAGTTCGAATGCCAGGCTTCGGTGGACGGCAAGCCGGTCTGCTCGGCAGAAATCATCTGCGCGGAACAGAAAGTATGAGTTTGATTGACCCTCGCGCAATCATCGATCCGTCCGCCGTTCTGGCTGACGGCGTCGAGGTCGGCCCGTGGTCGATCATCGGCGCAGGTGTGGAAATCGGCGAGGGTACCGTGATCGGGCCGCACGTGATCCTCAAGGGGCCGACCCGCATTGGTAGGCACAATCGCATCTACCAGTTTTCTTCGGTAGGCGAAGACACCCCGGATCTGAAGTACAAAGGCGAGGAAACCCGCCTGGTGATCGGCGACCACAACGTCATCCGTGAAGGCGTGACCATTCACCGTGGCACCGTTCAGGACCGTTCGGAAACCACCCTGGGTGATCACAACCTGATCATGGCCTATGCCCACATCGGCCATGACAGCGTCATCGGCAACCACTGCATTCTGGTCAACAACACTGCGTTGGCCGGGCATGTACACGTTGACGACTGGGCGATCCTCTCCGGTTTCACACTGGTGCATCAGTACTGCCACATCGGCGCCCACAGCTTTTCCGGCATGGGCACGGCGATCGGCAAGGATGTTCCGGCGTTCGTCACCGTGTTCGGCAACCCGGCCGAAGCGCGCAGCATGAACTTCGAAGGCATGCGCCGTCGCGGTTTCAGCGAAGACGCGATCCACGCTTTGCGTCGTGCCTACAAGACGGTCTACCGCCAGGGCCTGACGGTCGAACAGGCGCTGGCCGAGCTGGCAGAACCGTCTGCGCAGTTCCCCGAAGTCGCCGTGTTCCGTGATTCGATCCAGGCATCGACTCGCGGCATCACCCGCTGATCATGGCCAATCTGCGTATTGCGCTGGTGGCGGGTGAGGCTTCCGGTGACATTCTCGGCGCCGGCCTCATGCGTGCGCTCAAGGCTCAGCACCCGGCAGTCGAGTTCATCGGCGTCGGCGGTCCGCTGATGCAGGCCGAAGGCCTGCCCTCGTACTTCCCCATGGAGCGCCTGTCGGTCATGGGCCTGGTCGAAGTACTTGGTCGGCTGCGTGAATTGCTCAAGCGCCGCAAAGAGCTGATTGCCACACTGATCGCCGCAAAGCCAGACGTGTTCATCGGCATCGATGCGCCGGATTTCAACCTCAATATCGAACTCAAGCTGCGTCAGGCCGGGATCAAGACCGTGCATTACGTCAGCCCGTCGGTGTGGGCATGGCGGCAGAAACGGGTGCTGAAGATCCGCGAAGGCTGCGATCTGATGCTCACCCTGTTGCCGTTCGAAGCGAAATTCTACGAAGAGAAAGGCGTGCCGGTGCGTTTCGTCGGTCACACCTTGGCCGATACCATTCCGCTGCAAGCTGATCGTGCCGCTGCCCGCGCCGAGCTGGGTTTGCCCGACGGTCCGCTGGTAGCGCTGATGCCGGGCAGCCGTGGCGGTGAAGTCAGTCGCCTCGGCGCGCTGTTCCTCGACACTGCCGAACGTCTGCGCGCCATGCGTGCGGGCGTGCGCTTTGTCATTCCTTGTGCAAACCCGGAACGCCGGGTGCAACTCGAGGCCTTGCTCGCTGGCCGGGATTTGCCGGTGACATTGCTCGACGGTAAATCCCATCTGGCCCTGGCCGCGTGCAACGCGGTGTTGATCGCCTCCGGCACTGCTACCCTTGAAGCGCTGCTGTACAAGCGGCCGATGGTGGTGGCGTATCGGTTGGCGCCGCTGACGTTCTGGATTCTCAAGCGCATGGTCAAGAGCCCGTACGTGTCGCTGCCCAACTTGCTCGCTCAGCGCTTGCTGGTGCCGGAGTTGTTGCAGGATGATGCGACTGTCGAGGCGTTGGCGCAGACACTGTCGCCATTGATCGATGGCGGCGAGGAACAGACCCGCGGCTTCGACGAGATCCACCGCACGCTGCGGCGCGATGCTTCCAATCAGGCGGCGCAAGCCGTCCTTGACCTGATCGGCAAACCACAATGAGCAAGACAAGCATGCAAATGGGCCTGGATTTCACTCTGGTAGCCGAAGTCGAAGAACTGGTCGCCGGTGTTGATGAAGTCGGTCGTGGCCCGTTGTGCGGTGCGGTGGTAACGGCAGCAGTGATTCTCGATCCGAACCGGCCGATCCTCGGCCTCGACGATTCGAAAAAGCTCACCGAAGCCAAGCGCGAAAAGCTCTATGACGAGATCTGCGAGAAAGCCCTGAGCTGGTGCATTGCCCGTGCCGAAGTTGAAGAAATCGACGATCTGAATATCCTCCACGCCACCATGCTGGCCATGCAGCGCGCGGTTGCCGGTCTGCACATTCAGCCGAAACTGGCGATGATCGACGGTAACCGCTGCCCGCATTTGCCGATGCGTGCCGAGGCGGTGATTCAGGGCGACGGCAAGGTGCCGGCGATCGCGGCGGCGTCGATTCTGGCCAAGGTCAGTCGTGATCGCGAAATGGCGGCGTTCGAATTGATCTACCCGGGCTACGGCATCGGCGGCCACAAAGGCTACCCGACGCCCGTTCATCTGGAAGCACTGGCGCGGCTCGGCCCGACGCCGATTCACCGCCGCTCGTTCGCCCCGGTACGCCTGGCTTACGAGGCGCGGGAAAGCCTGACGCAGGTTTAGGCGCAAGGCTGATGTTTTATTCGAGGCCCGGTACAATCCGGGCCTCGTTGTCTCTATGTAACTGGACAGGATCACTATGCCGGCTTCATTCGTTCATCTACGCCTGCACACTGAATACTCCCTGGTCGACGGGCTGGTGCGGATCAAGCCGCTGGTCAAAGCGCTGACCGCCATGAACATGCCGGCGGTCGCGGTCACCGACCAGAACAACATGTGTTCCCTGATCAAGTTCTATAAAAACGCCATGGGCGCCGGCATCAAGCCGATCTGCGGCGCCGACCTGTGGCTGGCGAACAAGGACCCGGATGCACCGCTGAGCCGCCTCAGCCTGCTGGTGATGAACGCTCAGGGTTATCGCAATCTCACCGAACTGATCTCGCGTGGCTTCATCGAAGGCCAGCGCAACGGCATGGTCATCGTCGAGCGCGAGTGGGTGGCCGAGGCCAACGAAGGTTTGATCATGCTGTCCGCCGCCAAAGAAGGTGAGATCGGCATGGCCATGATCGGCGGCAACCCGGCGGAAGCCGAAGCGCTGGCACGCGAGTGGATGGCGGTGTTCCCGGATCGCTTCTATCTGGAAATCCAGCGCACCAACCGTCCCAATGATGAAGAACAATTGCACGGCGCCGTCGCCCTCGCCGACAAGCTTGGCGCGCCGCTGGTGGCGACCAACGATGTGCGCTTCATCAAGCAGGAAGACTTCGCCGCCCACGAAACCCGTGTGTGCATCGGTGAAGGCCGCGCCCTCGATGACCCGCGTCGTTCTAAGAATTACAGCGATCAGCAATACCTGAAAAGCGCCGAGGAAATGCTCGAGCTGTTCAGCGATATTCCCGACGCCATCGAAAACACCGTCGAGATCGCCAAGCGCTGCAACATTGATGTGAAGCTGGGCACACACTTCCTGCCCAACTTCCCGATCCCCGATGGCATGACCATCGACGAATATTTCCGCAAGGTCTCCTTCGAAGGGCTCGAAGAACGCCTGGCGGTGCTGCTGCCCAAGGACACCACCGAAGACTACGAAGCCAAGCGTCAGGTCTACGTCGACCGTTTGAATTTCGAGCTGGATATCATCATCCAGATGGGCTTCCCCGGTTACTTCCTGATCGTGATGGACTTTATCCAGTGGGCCAAGAACAACGGCGTACCGGTAGGTCCGGGCCGTGGGTCGGGTGCCGGATCGCTGGTGGCTTACGTACAGAAGATCACCGACCTCGACCCGCTGGAATATGACCTGCTGTTCGAGCGTTTCCTCAACCCGGAACGGGTTTCCATGCCCGACTTCGACGTCGACTTCTGCATGGACGGCCGTGACCGGGTGATCGATTACGTGGCCGAGAAATACGGCCGCAACGCGGTGAGCCAGATCATCACCTTCGGTTCCATGGCCGCCAAGGCTGTGGTCCGTGACGTGGCGCGGGTGCAGGGCAAGTCCTATGGCCTGGCGGATCGTCTGTCGAAGATGATTCCGTTCGAAGTCGGCATGACTCTGGAAAAAGCCTACGAGCAGGAAGAGATCCTGCGTGACTTCATCAAGGTCGATGAAGAAGCAGCGGAAATCTGGGAGATGGCGCGCAAACTCGAGGGCGTGGTGCGTAACGTCGGCAAACACGCCGGTGGTGTGGTGATCGCGCCGACCAAGCTGACCGACTTCTCGCCGATCTATTGCGACGAGGCCGGTGACGGTCTGGTGACCCAGTTCGACAAGGACGACGTTGAGGCCGCCGGTCTGGTGAAGTTCGACTTCCTCGGCCTGCGGACCCTGACGATCATCGACTGGGCGCTGAAAACCATCAACCGCGACCGCGCCAAGGTCAACGAGCCGCCGCTGGATATCGCCTTTATCCCGCTGGACGACAAGCCGACCTACCAGTTGCTGCAAAAAGCCGAAACCACGGCGGTGTTCCAGCTTGAATCCCGGGGCATGAAAGAGCTGATCAAAAAGCTCAAGCCTGACTGCCTGGAAGACTTGATCGCACTGGTGGCACTGTTCCGTCCGGGCCCGCTGCAATCGGGCATGGTGGACGACTTCATCAACCGTAAGCACGGTCGCGCCGAACTGGCGTATCCGCACTCGGACTACCAGTACGACGGGCTCAAGCCGGTATTAGCGCCGACTTACGGCATCATCCTGTATCAGGAACAGGTGATGCAGATTGCCCAGGTCATGGCCGGTTACACCCTCGGCGGTGCGGACATGCTGCGTCGGGCGATGGGTAAGAAAAAGCCTGAAGAAATGGCCAAGCAGCGCGGCGGTTTCATTGAGGGTTGCGCGACCAACGGCATTGACGCGGATCTTGCCGGTAACATTTTCGACCTGGTGGAAAAGTTCGCCGGTTACGGCTTCAACAAGTCCCACTCCGCCGCTTACGGCCTGGTGTCGTACCAGACCGCGTGGCTGAAAGCTCACTACCCGGCGCCATTCATGGCCGCGGTACTCTCGGCGGATATGCACAATACCGACAAGGTCGTGACCTTGATCGAAGAAGTGCGGACGATGAAGCTGCGCCTCGACGCGCCGGACGTGAACACTTCGGAGTTCAAGTTCACGGTGAACGACGACGGCCGCATCGTTTACGGCCTGGGCGCGATCAAAGGCGTCGGTGAAGGCCCGGTGGAAGCGATCACCGAAGCGCGTCAGGCCGGTCCGTTCAAGGATCTGTTCGATTTCTGCGCGCGGGTCGACCTCAAGCGCATCAACAAACGAACTCTTGATGGCTTGATTCGCAGCGGCGCGCTGGATCGCCTCGGCCCGTATTTCCACGACGAACAAAAGGCCTATCAAGCCAACATCGACCGTAACCGCGCGGTACTGCTGGCGGCGATGGAAGAGGCGATCAAGGCTGCCGAGCAGACTGCGCGGACCCACGACTCTGGCCACGCCGACCTGTTTGGCGGCCTGTTCGTCGAAGAAGATGCCGACGTCTACGCGTCCCATCGCAAGGCCAAGGAGCTGACCCTCAAGGAACGCCTCAAGGGTGAAAAAGACACCCTGGGCCTGTACCTGACCGGTCACCCGATCGACGAATACGAAGGCGAGATCCGCCGTTTCGCCCGCCAGCGCATCATCGACCTGAAGCCGGCGCGTGACACGCAAACCGTAGCGGGGATGATCATTGCCCTGCGGGTGATGAAGAACAAGAAGGGCGACAAGATGGGTTTCATCACCCTCGACGACCGCTCCGGGCGGATCGAAGCGTCGCTGTTTGCCGATGCGTTCCATTCGGCGCAATCGCTGCTGCAGACCGACGCGATGGTGGTGGTTGAAGGCGAGGTCAGCAATGACGACTTCTCCGGCGGCCTGCGCCTGCGGGTCAAGCGGGTGATGAGCATGGAGGATGCGCGGACCAATCTGGCCGAAAGCCTGCGCCTGAAGCTGCACACCCAGGATCTCAAAGGCGATCAGCTACGCTGGTTGGGCGAACTGCTCAAGCGTCATCGCGGCGCGTGCCCGGTGACCATGGAGTACACCAGCCCGGATGCGAAGACCTTGCTGCAGTTCGGCGAGACCTGGCGGATCGACCCGGCGGATACCTTGATTCAAGCCCTGCGTGACCAGTTCGGGCGAGACAACGTCTTCCTCCAATACCGTTGACCGGCAAGTGCCATCATGGCGCTTGCCCGCAATCTGAATTTTTAATCTCGACCTCAGCGCGCCTCTCCCTTAAGGTAGGGCGCGAATAGACAACCGGCCGGCCCAAGCTCACTTGGGACACGACCCAAGACGGACGCCTATGAACCCGAATTTTCTAGATTTCGAACAGCCGATCGCCGACCTGCAAGCCAAGATCGAAGAGTTGCGCTTGGTCGGTAATGACAATTCGCTGAATATCGGCGATGAGATCTCCCGCCTGCAGGACAAGAGCAAGACGCTGACCGAAGACATCTTCGGCAAGCTGACCAGCTGGCAGATCGCACGCCTGGCGCGTCACCCGAAACGCCCTTACACCCTCGATTACATCGAGCACATCTTCACCGAGTTCGACGAACTGCACGGCGACCGTCACTTCTCCGATGACGCTGCCATTGTTGGCGGTATCGCCCGTCTGGAAGACCAGCCGGTGATGATCATCGGCCACCAGAAGGGCCGTGAAGTGCGTGAGAAAGTTCGCCGCAACTTCGGCATGCCGCGTCCGGAAGGCTACCGCAAGGCCTGCCGTCTAATGGAGATGGCCGAGCGCTTCAAGATGCCGATCCTGACGTTCATCGACACCCCGGGTGCCTACCCTGGCATCGACGCTGAAGAGCGCAACCAGAGCGAAGCGATTGCCTGGAACCTGCGTGTGATGGCGCGTCTGAAGACTCCGATCATCGCCACTGTAATTGGTGAGGGTGGTTCCGGCGGCGCACTGGCCATCGGCGTTTGCGATCAACTGAACATGCTGCAATATTCGACCTACGCGGTGATCTCGCCGGAAGGTTGCGCGTCGATCCTGTGGAAAACCGCCGAGAAAGCGCCGGATGCCGCTGAAGCGATGGGCATCACCGCTGAGCGTCTGAAAGGCCTGGGTATCGTCGACAAAGTGATCAGCGAGCCACTGGGCGGCGCCCATCGTGACCCGGCTGCTGCCGCCGCTTCGATCCGCGCCGAGCTGAGCTCGCAACTGGCGATGCTCAAGCAGTTCGATAACGAAGCGCTGCTCAAGCGCCGTTACGATCGCTTGATGAGCTACGGTCTCTAATCGAGCGCCGATTTGGCTGACGATGCAAAACACTGTGGGAGCGAGCTTGCTCGCGAAGGCGTTATAACAGACGACGAAATTGTTGAATGTTAATCCGCTTTCGCGAGCAAGCTCGCTCCCACACTTGGTTTCCGGCGAGGGTAAAGACATGGGTGAACGCTCGATTGATTTGCCATCCCGTCTTCTGCTGAACCTTGAGCCCTGGCGCAACGTCGCTCACTGGCGCATCGCCTTCTCCGGTGGCCTCGATTCCACCGTCCTCCTGCATCTGCTCGCCACTCTGGCGAACACCGAATCCCTCCCTGCGTTAAGCGCCATCCACATCCACCACGGCCTTCAGGCTGCGGCCGATGCGTGGCCGCAACACTGCCAAGACGTTTGCGATGCGCTGGGCGTGCCGTTGCAAGTAGAGCGGGTCACCGTGAAGGGCGGGGCGAGCCTGGAGCGGGCGGCGCGGGATGCGCGTTATGCCGCGTTCAGTTCGCTGACGCAGAGCAATGACGTGTTGCTGACTGGCCAGCACCGCGATGACCAAGCTGAAACCCTGCTGTTTCGGCTGTTGCGCGGTGCCGGTGTCCGCGGGCTCGGCGCGATGCCGCAGCAGCGTCCAGTGGGGCAGGGCACGCTGGTTCGACCGTTGCTGGATGTCAGTCGTGCTGAGCTGGAAGGTTATGCACAGGCGCATCAGTTGCGCTGGATCGAAGACCCGTCGAATCAGGATCACCAGTTTTCGCGCAATTACCTGCGCCATCAAGCCATGCCGGTGCTGACCGAGCGCTGGCCGCAAGCGCAGGCCAGCATGGCGCGCACCGCTGCGCATCTGCGTGAGGCGCAGGGCTTGCTCGATGAGCTGGCGCAGATCGATCTCGCCCAAGCCGAAACTCCCCATGAATTCGCTTGGCTGGGTGTGCCATCGCTGGAGCTGACACCATTGACGGCGTTGTCTGACGCGCGCCAGCGAAATGCCCTCAGCCACTGGCTCGAACCGTTGACTCGGCTGCCAGACGCTGACCATTGGTCGGGTTGGACAACGCTGTGCAATGCCGGCGCCGACGCTTCTCCGATCTGGCGTCTGGCCGACGGCGAGCTGCACCGCAGCGCCGGGCGCGTCTGGTGGCTGAGCGGCAATTGGTTGCGCACGCCAGTGATCGGCGCCGACTGGCAGACCCCGACTTCAGCGCTACGCTTGCCGGATAACGGACGCGTCATGCTCCACGGGCATGCTCCAGCCGGGCCTTTGCGTATTGCCTATCGGCAGGGCGGTGAGGTCATGCAATTGGCTGAGCGCGGTAGCCGGGATCTCAAGCGTCTGCTCAACGAGCGCGCGGTACCGGCCTTCGTGCGTGGCAGATTGCCGCTGCTGTTTCGTGACGAAGAATTGCTCGCCGTGGCGAACCAGCCGGGTCTTGATGGTCAGATGGACGAAGGCTGGACATTGCACTGGCAGCCAACAGACGAAGATCAAGGTTTGAGCTGAAAGGAGCATTCCGGTAGACTACGCTCCCTTCTTGATACAACTTCTGTGGATTCGCCTGAATTGCAGGAGTTGCCGATTACCAAGCAGTCTTTGCTGGGCGATTCCAAAAAATGTGTAGCGAGCAACGTACCGGTGTTTCATCTGCCGGTCTGTCACAACGCGGCGGTTTTTTCGAAAGGTGCACTGTGATTAATGCAGGTGATCGGGGGCTTCGGCCTTCCTTCGCTTTCCCCGGCGGCTCGTTCCGCTTTAACGCAGACTTCTAGGGTTTTTCATGACGCGCTACATATTCGTCACGGGCGGTGTTGTTTCTTCATTGGGGAAAGGCATTGCCTCGGCTTCATTGGCGGCTATCCTGGAGGCGCGGGGGCTTAAGGTCACCATGCTGAAGCTGGATCCGTACATCAACGTCGATCCAGGCACCATGAGTCCGTTCCAGCACGGTGAAGTG
This sequence comes from Pseudomonas sp. Sample_11, assembly GCF_004307505.1. Classification (NCBI taxonomy): domain Bacteria; kingdom Pseudomonadati; phylum Pseudomonadota; class Gammaproteobacteria; order Pseudomonadales; family Pseudomonadaceae; genus Pseudomonas; species Pseudomonas sp. Sample_11. Next base: position 72,269 of record NZ_RCOD01000106.1, on the reverse strand, counting down.
TTCGTCACCCATGACGGCGCCGAGACCGACCTGGATCTGGGGCACTACGAGCGGTTCATCCGCACGACCATGACCCAGAACAACAACTTCACCACCGGCCGTGTCTACGAGCACGTGCTGCGCAAAGAGCGCCGTGGTGACTACCTGGGTGCAACCATCCAGGTGATTCCGCACATCACCGACGAAATCAAGCGCCGCATCATCAAGGGCGCGGGCGATGCCGACGTGGCGATGGTCGAGATCGGTGGCACCGTGGGTGACATCGAGTCGCAACCGTTCCTCGAAGCCATCCGCCAGTTGCGTTTCGAAGTCGGCGCCAAGCGCGCGATGCTGATGCATCTGACGCTGGTGCCGTACATCGCCACCGCTGGCGAAACCAAGACCAAACCGACCCAGCACTCCGTCAAGGAACTGCGTTCGATCGGTCTGCAGCCAGACGTGCTGGTGTGCCGTTCCGATCACCCGATCGACGTGTCCTCGCGTCGCAAGATCGCGCAATTCACCAACGTTGAAGAGCGTGCGGTAATCGCGCTGGAAGACGCCGATACCATCTACAAGATCCCGGGCATCCTGCATTCGCAGGGTCTGGACGATTTCGTCGTTGAGCGTTTCGGTCTGCAGTGCGGCAGCGCCGATCTGTCCGAGTGGGACGCAGTGGTTGACGCCAAGCTGAACCCGGAACACGAAGTGACCATCGCCATGGTCGGCAAGTACATGGAACTGCTCGACGCCTACAAGTCGCTGATCGAAGCGATGAGTCATGCCGGTATCAGCAACCGCACCAAGGTCAACCTGCGCTACATCGATTCCGAAGACATCGAGAACCAGGGCACTGCGCTGCTCGAAGGTGTCGACGCGATTCTGGTGCCGGGCGGCTTCGGTCTGCGTGGCGTGGAAGGCAAGATCACTGCCGTTCAGTACGCTCGCGAAAACAAGGTTCCGTACCTCGGCATCTGCCTGGGCATGCAAGTGGCGGTCATCGAGTTCGCCCGTAACGTGCTGGGCTGGAAAGACGCCAACTCCACCGAGTTCGATCGTGCCAGCGGCCATCCGGTTGTCGGTCTGATCACCGAGTGGGAAGACGCCACCGGCGCTGTCGAAGTGCGTACCGAAGCGTCCGATCTGGGCGGCACCATGCGTCTCGGCGCACAGGATTGCCTGCTTGAGCCGGGCTCCAAAGTCCATGATTGCTACGGCAAGGACGTGATTGTCGAGCGTCACCGTCACCGTTACGAAGTGAACAACAACCTGCTGCCGCAGATCATCGAAGCCGGCCTGAAGATTTCCGGTCGCTCCGCCGATGCTGCGCTGGTCGAAGTGGTTGAAGCGCCGGATCATCCATGGTTCGTTGCCTGCCAGTTCCACCCTGAGTTCACCTCGACCCCACGCGACGGTCATCCGCTGTTCAGCGGTTTCGTCAAAGCCGCGTTGGCTCAACACCAGAAGAAGGCGTAACCCGATGGCACAGAAGATCATCCGCGTCGGCGACATCGAGATTGCCAACGACAAACCCATGGTCCTGTTCGGCGGCATGAACGTGCTGGAAAGCCGGGACATGGCCATGCAGGTTTGCGAAGAGTACGTGAAGGTCACCGAGAAACTCGGTATCCCTTACGTGTTCAAGGCCAGCTTCGACAAGGCCAACCGTTCTTCTGTGACTTCGTATCGTGGTCCTGGCCTGGAAGAGGGCATGCGCATCTTCCAGGACATCAAGCAAGCGTTCGGCGTGCCGATCATCACCGACGTCCACGAGCCGGATCAGGCTGCGGTGGTCGCTGAGGTCTGCGACATCATCCAGCTGCCGGCCTTCCTGTCGCGTCAGACCGATCTGGTCGTCGCGATGGCCAAGACCAATGCCGTGATCAACATCAAGAAAGCCCAGTTCCTCGCACCTCAGGAAATGAAACACATCCTGAACAAGTGCGTGGAAGCCGGTAACGATCAGTTGATCCTCTGCGAGCGCGGTTCGAGCTTCGGCTACAACAACCTCGTGGTCGACATGCTCGGCTTCGGCATCATGAAGCAGTTCGAATACCCGGTATTCTTCGACGTGACCCACGCGCTGCAAATGCCTGGCGGTCGTGCCGACTCCGCCGGCGGTCGCCGTGCCCAGGTTCTGGATCTGGCCAAGGCCGGCATGAGCCAGTCGCTGGCGGGTCTGTTCCTCGAAGCGCATCCGGATCCGGACAACGCCAAATGCGACGGCCCTTGCGCCTTGCGTCTGGACAAACTGGAGCCATTCCTGGCCCAGCTCAAAGCTCTGGACGAACTGGTGAAGAGTTTTCCGACGGTAGAAACCGCGTAACGCTCGATTCTCCGGTAAAGTACCGCACGATTTGTCGCTCATGCCCTCGGGCGTGAGCGTTGTCGTCTGCAAGTCTGCCCGCTGTACTTCGCTTGCCGACGATAAAGATTTCCTCTAGCTGCGTCGTTTTCGTCAACTTTGGAGTGTTTACAACAATGGCAAAAATCGTCGACATCAAAGGTCGTGAAGTTCTCGACTCCCGTGGCAATCCCACCGTGGAAGCGGACGTGCTTCTCGACAACGGCATCATCGGCAGCGCCTGCGCGCCGTCCGGTGCATCCACTGGCTCGCGTGAAGCGCTCGAGCTGCGTGATGGCGACAAGAGCCGTTACCTGGGCAAGGGCGTGCTCAAGGCGGTAGCCAACATCAACGGTCCGATCCGCGATCTGCTGCTGGGCACCGACCCGAGCGACCAGAAAGCCCTCGACCAAGCGATGATCAAGCTCGACGGTACCGAAAACAAAGCGACCCTGGGCGCCAACGCCATCCTCGCCGTGTCCCTGGCTGCGGCCAAGGCAGCTGCGCAGGATCAGGATCTGCCGCTGTACGCGCACATCGCCAACCTCAACGGCACCCCGGGTGTGTACTCGATGCCGGTACCGATGATGAACATCATCAACGGTGGCGAGCACGCCGATAACAACGTCGACATCCAGGAATTCATGGTCCAGCCAGTTGGCGCCAAGTCTTTCTCGGAAGGTCTGCGCATGGGCACCGAGATTTTCCATCACCTGAAAGCTGTGCTGAAGGCTCGTGGTCTGAGCACTGCCGTTGGCGACGAAGGCGGTTTCGCGCCGAATCTGGCTTCCAACGAAGATGCGTTGAAAGTGATCTCCGAAGCCGTGGCCAACGCCGGTTACAAGCTGGGCACCGACGTGACCCTGGCGCTGGACTGCGCCGCGAGCGAGTTCTACGAAGACGGCAAGTACAACCTGTCCGGTGAAGGCCAGGTGTTCACTGCTGAAGGTTTCGCCGACTACCTCAAAGGTCTGACCGAGCGTTACCCGATCATCTCCATCGAAGACGGTCTGGACGAATCCGACTGGGCTGGCTGGAAAATCCTCACCGACAAGATCGGCGAGAAGACCCAGCTGGTGGGCGACGACCTGTTCGTGACCAACACCAAGATCCTCAAAGAAGGCATCGATAAAAAGATCGCCAACTCGATCCTGATCAAGTTCAACCAGATCGGCACCCTGACCGAAACCCTGGAAGCCATCCAGATGGCCAAGGCTGCCGGTTACACCGCCGTGATCTCGCACCGCTCCGGCGAAACCGAAGATTCGACCATTGCCGACCTGGCTGTGGGCACCTCGGCTGGCCAGATCAAGACCGGTTCGCTGTGCCGCTCCGACCGCGTTTCCAAGTACAACCAACTGCTGCGTATCGAAGAGCAGTTGAACGGCAAGGCCAAGTACAACGGCCGTGCCGAGTTCCGCGGTTAAGCGCAACCTGATCAAAGGACACCGGATTGTGTCGGAAAAGTCGTGACAGCGATGGATTTGCCACTAATCTGATGCCTTAAGCACAAGCCTGGATCTTTCCAGGCTTCGTGCTATCAGATGCTGCAACATTATGCGTGGCTGTCTTTTTTCACTGGATACCTGATATTCGATGCGCAGTCCTTACTGGTTGTTTCTTGTTTTGCTCTTGCTCCTGGCCGGTCTGCAGTACCGCCTGTGGGTGGGCAATGGCAGTCTGGCGCAGGTCGCCGAGCTGAAACAGCAGATCGCCGAGCAACATGCCGAGAACGAAGGCCTGCTGGAGCGCAACCGGGTGATGGACGCTGAAGTCAGCGAGCTGAAGAAAGGCATGGAGACCGTCGAAGAGCGGGCTCGTCACGAACTGGGCATGGTCAAGGACGGCGAAACCCTTTACCAGTTGGCCCAATGATCAATTCCCTGCCGGCCTTCTGGGCCGTGATTCCTGCCGCGGGCGTCGGTGCCCGAATGGCCGCGGACCGTCCCAAGCAATATCTGCAACTGGGCGGGCGCACAATTCTCGAACACAGCCTCGGCTGTTTCCTTGATCACCCGAGCCTCAAGGGCCTGGTGGTCAGTCTTGCTGTCGATGATCCCTATTGGCCGAATCTGGCATGCGTCAACGATCCGCGCATTCAGCGGGTTGATGGCGGCGCGGAGCGTTCCGCGTCGGTGCTCAATGCCTTGCTGCATCTGCATGCGCAAGGTGCCGACGATGACGATTGGGTGCTGGTGCACGATGCGGCCCGGCCGAATCTGAGTCGCGATGATCTCGACAAGTTGCTTGCCGAACTCGCGGATGACCCGGTCGGTGGTCTGTTGGCGGTGCCCGCTCGCGACACGCTCAAACGCGTTGATAACAACGGTCGTGTGGTTGAAACGGTGGACCGCAGTGTGATCTGGCAGGCGTATACGCCGCAGATGTTTCGCCTCGGCGCGTTGCATCGGGCGCTGGCGGACAGTCTGGTGGCTGATGCGCTGATTACCGATGAGGCCTCGGCGATGGAGTGGGCCGGTCTGGCACCGCGTCTGATCGAAGGGCGGGCGGATAATCTCAAGGTGACCCGACCGGAAGATCTGGAGTGGTTGCGCCAGCGGTGGGCGAATCGCTCTTAAAGGCCAAAAGATCGCAGCCTTCGGCAGCTCCTACAGGGGAATGCGATCTACTGTAGGAGCTGCCGAAGGCTGCGATCTTTTGGCTTTTCAATGCCGATATTCCGGGCGCTCCGCCAGCCCCACCTTCAAATAGTCCACCAACTTGCGCACCTTCGGCGACAGATGCCGCTGCTGCGGATACAGCGCCCACACCGCCGTATTAGGCGGCTGATGCGCCTCGAGCAAGGAAATCAGCGCGCCGCTGTGCAGGTGCTCGAGCACGTAATAGTCCGGCAACTGACACAATCCGACACCCTGAAGCGCCGCATCCAGCACCGCCTGCCCACTGTTGCAACGCCAGTTGCCCTGCACCCGCTGGGAAAATTCCCGCCCGTTCTGTTCCAGTTGCCAGATATCCGAACTGCCGATCAGGCAATTGTGTCGACTCAATTCCGACAAACTGTGTGGGCGCCCATACCGTTCCAGGTAGGAAGGCGACGCGCACAGGTACATTCTCCGTGGTGCCAGGCGTGTCGCGACCAAGCGAGAATCCTGTAACCGTCCCAGACGGATCGCCAGATCCAGCCCTTCATGCACCAGGTCCAGCTGGCGATTGCTCAGCTCGATATCGATACGCAGCTGCGGGTACAGCCCCATGAAGCGAGTCACCAGCGGCACGATAAAGCGTTCGCCATAGGCCACCGCGCAGGTCATGCGCAGCATGCCTTTCGGTTCGCTGGTCAGATCGCCTACCGCGCGCAAGGCTTCTTCGCGACCGTCCTGCAGGCGCTGGCAATGTTGCAGGAAAGTCTGCCCGGCTTCGGTCAACGTAACTCGCCGGGTGCTGCGGTAGAGCAGGCGCGTCTGCAAACGCTCTTCGAGCCGTACGATTTGTCGACTGATGTGCGAGGAAGAAACCCCAAGACGCTCGGCAGCGGCGGTGAATTGGTTGCATTCGGCGACGGCAACGAACTCGTCGATGCCTTCCCAGCGGTTTTCCGACACTTGGATTATCCCTGTATGGCAATAATGTTTTGCTTTCGTCCTGATTATTCCTCAGGGCGCGCTGAACTACACTGTCTGTCTGCTTTTTTATTTATTGGGTTCACTGGAGAGTCAGCATGATCAAGTCGCGCGCCGCCGTTGCCTTCGAGGCCAAGAAGCCGCTGGAAATCGTAGAAGTCGATGTCGCCATGCCGAAGGCTGGTGAGGTGTTGCTGCGCGTTGTCGCTTCCGGGGTGTGCCACACCGATGCCTACACCTTGTCCGGCGCAGACCCGGAAGGCATCTTCCCGTCGATCCTCGGCCACGAGGGTGGCGCCATCGTTGAAGCGATCGGCGAGGGCGTGACCTCGGTTGCCGTCGGCGACCACGTCATTCCGCTGTACACCCCGGAATGCGGCCAGTGCAAATTCTGCAAGTCGGGCAAGACCAACCTCTGCCAGGCGATTCGCGCCACCCAAGGCAAGGGCCTGATGCCGGACGGCACTTCGCGCTTTTCCTACAAGGGCGAAACGATTTTCCACTACATGGGGACGTCGACGTTTTCGGAATACACCGTGCTCCCGGAAATCTCCGTGGCCAAGATCTCCAAAGACGCGCCGCTGGAAAAGGTCTGCCTGCTCGGTTGCGGCGTGACCACCGGTATCGGCGCCGTGCTCAATACCGCCAAGGTCAAACCGGGTGACACCGTGGCCATCTTCGGTCTCGGCGGTATCGGCTTGTCGGCCGTGATCGGGGCGGTGAAAGCCAAGGCTGCGCGCATCATCGCCATCGACATCAACCCGGCCAAGTTCGAGATCGCCAAACAACTGGGTGCCACCGATTGCGTGAACCCGAAAGATTACGATCGTCCGATCCAGGAAGTGATCGTCGACATGACCGATGGCGGCGTCGACTTCTCCTTCGAGTGCATCGGCAATGTGCAACTGATGCGCGCCGCGCTTGAGTGCTGCCACAAAGGCTGGGGCGAGTCGGTCATCATCGGTGTCGCCGGTGCCGGTCAGGAAATCGCTACCCGTCCGTTCCAGTTGGTTACCGGTCGCGTCTGGCGCGGTTCGGCGTTCGGCGGCGTGCGTGGCCGTACTGAATTGCCGAGCTACGTCGACATGGCCCAGAGCGGCGAGATCCCGCTGGATACCTTCATCACCCACACCATGGGCCTGGAAGATATCAACAAGGCGTTCGACCTGATGCACGAAGGCAAGAGCATCCGCACCGTCATTCATTTCTAACAGCAGCCCCGAGCTGCAAGCTTCAAGCTGCAAGTAAAGGCGTTCGTGCTTTTTCTTGAAGCTTGCGGCTTGCAGCTTACAGCTAGGGAGAATCCCTTGAATCTGGAAAACATTTCCTGTCAGAAGAGTTTCGGTGGCTGGCACAAGCGTTATCGCCATCGCTCCGAAGTGCTTGATTGCGACATGGTCTTCGCCGTGTACCTGCCGCCGCAAGCGGAGCAGGGCGGCAAGCTGCCAGTGCTGTACTGGTTGTCCGGGCTGACCTGCACCGATGAGAACTTCATGCAGAAGGCCGGTGCGATGCGCATGGCTGCCGAGCTTGGTTTGATTATCGTTGCCCCGGACACCAGCCCACGCGGTCCGGATGTTCCGGACGATGCAGACAAGGCTTGGGATTTCGGTCTCGGCGCCGGGTTTTATCTGAACGCCACCCAGGAGCCATGGGCGCATCATTATCAGATGCATGACTATGTCGTGAAGGAATTGCCCGCACTGGTAGAAGCGCATTTTCCCGCGTCCGACAAGCGCAGCATCAGCGGACACTCGATGGGCGGCCACGGTGCCTTGGTCTGTGCCTTGCGCAATCCTGGGCGGTATAAATCGGTTTCGGCCTTTTCGCCGATCACCCATCCGATCGATTGCCCGTGGGGGCAGAAAGCGTTCTCTCATTACTTGGGCGAAGACCGTTCGAAGTGGAAGGAGTGGGATGCCTGTGTGCTGATCGCGGAGGCGACGGAGAAGTTGCCGTTGTTGGTCGATCAAGGGGATCGTGACGATTTCCTCGCCACGCAATTGAAACCCGAGGCCTTGCAACACTCAGCAAAACAAGCGGCGCATCCGCTGGAGCTGCGCCTGCAACCGGGCTACGACCACAGCTATTTCTTCATCTCAAGCTTCATTGACGACCACTTGCAGCATCACGCACGCGCTCTGCGCGGTTAATGCAGGTAGAATCACGCCCTGACAAAAATCGGGGCGTTTTTTTATGCGTATTGGCCACGGCTACGATGTGCACCGTTTCGCTGAAGGCGATTTCATTACTCTGGGCGGCGTGCAGATTGCACACGGCTTCGGGCTGCTCGCTCATTCCGACGGTGACGTCCTGCTGCACGCCTTGAGCGATGCCTTGCTCGGCGCGGCGGCGCTGGGTGATATCGGCAAACACTTCCCGGACACCGATCCGCAATTCAAGGGCGCCGACAGCCGTGTGCTGTTGCGTCATGTGGTCAGTCTGATCCACGCCAAGGGCTGGAAAGTCGGCAACGTCGACAACACCATCGTTGCCCAGGCGCCAAAAATGGCGCCGCATATCGAATCGATGCGCGCGCTGATCGCGGCGGATCTTCAAGTTGAGTTGGATCAAGTGAACGTCAAAGCTACCACCACCGAAAAGCTTGGCTTTGTCGGTCGCGAAGAAGGTATCGCCGTGCACTCCGTTGCCTTGTTGCTGCGCGCATGAATGAACTGCAATTGCTCGGCCCACGGGCCTATGGCGAACCCCTCGGCACAGCGGTACTGAAAGCCATCGCCGAAGATTTCCAGGTCGATGAAGTGCTGGATATTCCGTTCAGCGGTGACGGCGAACATCTGTGGATCTGGGTGGAAAAGCGCGGCCTCAATACCGAAGAAGCGGCGCGGCGGATCGCCAAAGCGGCGGGCGTGCCGTTGCGCACCGTCAGCTATGCCGGGCTGAAGGATCGTCAGGCCCTGACCCGACAGTGGTTCAGCGTGCAATTGCCGGGCAAGGCCGACCCGGATCTGTCGGCGGCGGAAAACGACACGCTGAAGATCCTCAAGACCACGCGCCACAAGCGCAAGCTGCAACGTGGTGCGCATTCGGCTAATGGCTTCACCCTGCGCCTGACTCAATTCAATGGCGACAAAGACGCGATTGAGCAGCGGCTGCAACTGATCGCCAAACAAGGCATCCCCAATTATTTCGGCGCTCAGCGCTTCGGCCATGACGGCGGCAACGTTGTCGATGCGCGGGCGTGGGCGGCGCGCAAGGCTTTGCCGGAACAGCGTAATGTGCGATCGCGGTTACTGTCGACGGTGCGTAGCTTTCTGTTCAACCAGGTGCTGGCGGCGCGCGTCGCCGATGGCACCTGGAACACCGCACTGGTGGGCGATCTGTTGGCCTTTACTGACAGCCGCAGCTTTTTCCCGGCCGGCGAAGCCGAATGCAGCGACCCGCGTCTGTCGATTCTGGACCTGCACCCGACCGGTCCGCAGTGGGGCGAAGGTGACTCGCCAACCGCTGGCGCAGTCCATGAACTGGAGCAGGAGATCGCCGCCCGCGAAGCGGATCTGCGTGACTGGTTGATCCACGCCGGCATGAGCCAAGAACGTCGCATCCTGCGGCTGCCCATTGGCGGGTTGACGTGGCATTATCCCCAACCTGACATTCTGCAACTGGAATTCGTCCTCCCGGCCGGATGCTTTGCCACTGTATTGGTGCGCGAGCTCGTTGATCTGGTGCCGGTGGGGCAGACGGACAGCCCATGCGTATTCTGATTTCTAACGACGATGGGGTAACCGCGCCCGGTCTCGCCGCGCTTTATGCTGCGCTGGCGGATTACACCGAATGCGTGGTTATCGCCCCGGAGCAGGACAAAAGCGGCGCCAGCAGTTCGCTGACGCTCGACCGTCCGCTGCACCCGCAATACCTGGCCAACGGCTTTATCAGCCTCAACGGTACACCGACCGATTGCATTCACCTGGGCCTCAACGGCTTGCTTGAGCGCGAAGCGGACATGGTGGTTTCCGGCATCAACCTGGGCGCCAACCTCGGTGACGACGTGCTGTATTCCGGAACCGTGGCGGCAGCCCTTGAAGGACGATTTCTCGAGCGCCCATCGTTTGCCTTTTCACTGGTCTCGCGTCAGGTGGATAACCTGCCGACTGCGGCCTACTTTGCGCGCAAACTGGTCGAGGCCCACGCCGGGCTCGATCTGCCACCGCGCACGGTACTCAATGTGAATATTCCCAATCTGCCCATTGATCACATCCGTGGTATCCAGTTGACCCGTCTCGGCCATCGCGCCCGCGCGGCGGCGCCGATGAAAGTGGTCGATCCGCGCGGCAAGGCCGGTTACTGGATTGCTGCTGCCGGCGACGCCGAAGATGGCGGCCCGGGCACCGATTTTCATGCCGTGATGCAGGGTTATGTGTCCATCACACCGTTGCAGCTCGATCGCACCTTCAATGATGCCTTCAGAAGTCTTGATGGCTGGCTGGGGGGGCTGAGCTGATGCGTGAACATGACGACCGCCTGCGCAGCGGCATTGGCATGACGTCCCAGCGTACGCGCGAGCGACTGATCCAGCGGCTGTATGAAGAAGGCGTGTCGAACGCCAAAGTCCTGGAAGTGATCCGCCGCACACCGCGTCACCTGTTTGTCGACGAGGCGCTGGCGCACCGCGCTTATGAAGACACCGCGCTGCCGATCGGCAACAACCAGACCATCTCCCAGCCTTACATGGTGGCGCGCATGAGCGAGCTGCTGCTGGAGGCCGGCCCGCTGGATAAAGTGTTGGAGATCGGCACCGGTTCCGGCTACCAGACAGCGGTGTTGTCGCAACTGGTTGAACGGGTGTTTTCCGTCGAGCGCATCAAGGTGTTGCAGGATCGCGCCAAGGAGCGTCTGGTCGAGCTGAACCTGCGCAACGTGGTATTTCGCTGGGGCGATGGCTGGGAAGGCTGGCCGGCGCTGGCGCCCTACAACGGCATCATCGTCACCGCCGTTGCCACCGATGTACCGCAAGCTTTGCTGGATCAACTGGCCCCCGGTGGGCGCATGGTGATTCCGGTCGGCTCCGGTGAAGTGCAACAACTGATGCTGATCGTGCGCGAAGAACATGGCTTTTCCCGACACGTTCTGGGCGCTGTGCGTTTCGTGCCTTTGCTCAATGGGCCACTGGCCTGAGCATTTGCAAACAGTCGCTGAATTCCTTTCAACGGCGCCGGTCTTACACCGGCAGCCAGAGTTTAAACGCAGCGTACTTGCCCCTGGCAAACGTGTGCGTCCGGTGATTTCGCGTCATTAAAGGTAAAGCCGTTTCGGCCCGTTATACTTGCGACACTTCATGCCGCAGTGCGGCATTCAGAATTTTCAGCCACCACAAAGGGAGCGGCGGGTGAGTCTCACAGTCATTGCGCAGCGTATGGGTAACACGAGCTTTCAGCGCCTGGTGACTGGCCTTGTCTTGAGCACCTTGCTGGTCGGTTGCTCCAGCACCAAATCGAGCAACGTACGGGTTGTCGATCGCAATAATTCGGTCGCACAACGTCCGACCGTTACTACCGGGCAATATGTAGTCCGCCCCGGCGATACCTTGTTTTCGATCGCCTTTCGTTACGGCTGGGACTACAAAACCCTCGCCGCCCGGAACAATATTCCTACGCCATATACGATCCATCCGGGTCAGACAATTCGCTTCGACGGGCGCAGCGGTTCAACGCCGACAGCGGTGGTGAGCAACTCCAGTTCTTCACCTTCTTCGTCGAGTAAAACCACGGTAATCCGGCGCCAGGCGAATGGCACCACAACCACTACAACCACCGGTTCCAAAGGGGTTGTACCGTCCGTCGCGAGCAAACCTGCACCCGCTCCACTGCCTCCGGCAGGCCCGGCCCCGACCGGCTGGGGATGGCCATCTAATGGCGTTCTGATTGGAAAATTCTCTTCAAACGGTAGTTTGAATAAAGGAATTGATATCGCCGGAGATTTGGGACAGCCTGTTTTAGCTGCGTCTGATGGGACGGTCGTATACGCCGGGAGTGGCTTAAGGGGCTACGGCGAATTGGTCATCATCAAACACAGCGAAACCTACGTCAGTGCTTACGGACATAACCGCAGGCTGTTGGTTCGGGAGGGGCAGCAGGTCAAGGTCGGACAGACAATTGCCGAAATGGGGTCAACGGGTACAGACCGGGTGAAACTGCATTTTGAGATTCGCCGCCAAGGTAAACCTGTGGATCCGCTGCAGTTCCTGCCAAGACGTTGATTTGTAGGCCAGCCTGTTCCGTCGCGTAGAGGGGACAGGCTCCAGCGTTGCCAAGGATAAAGGCGTCGCTTGAGCTTGGGGTCGAACTCACCAAAGGACTATAACAATGGCTCTCAGTAAAGAAGTGCCGGAGTTTGACATCGACGATGAGGTTCTCCTTATGGAGACCGGCATCGATTCGGATTCGATGTTGAATGATGAAGGGGCTGCTCCACCTTCCGTTCGTTCCAAATCCAGACACTCCGCCACACTCAAACAACATAAATACATCGACTACACTCGGGCACTTGATGCCACGCAGCTGTATCTCAACGAAATCGGCTTTTCCCCTCTGCTCTCCCCGGAAGAAGAAGTTCATTTTGCGCGCTTGTCGCAAAGTGGCGATCCGGCCGGGCGCAAGCGCATGATCGAAAGTAACCTGCGGCTGGTCGTCAAGATCGCCCGGCGTTACGTCAATCGGGGGCTGTCGCTGCTGGATTTGATCGAAGAGGGCAACCTCGGCCTGATCCGCGCGGTGGAAAAGTTCGATCCCGAGCGCGGCTTCCGCTTCTCGACCTACGCCACGTGGTGGATCCGTCAGACCATCGAACGCGCGATCATGAATCAGACCCGGACCATCCGGTTGCCGATTCACGTGGTCAAGGAGCTCAACGTGTACCTGCGGGCCGCACGGGAGCTGACGCAAAAACTCGACCACGAACCTTCACCCGAAGAAATCGCCAACCTGCTGGAGAAACCGGTGGGCGAGGTCAAGCGCATGCTCGGCCTCAACGAAAGGGTTTCTTCGGTCGACGTCTCGCTGGGTCCGGATTCGGATAAAACCCTGCTGGACACCCTCACTGACGATCGTCCCACCGATCCGTGCGAACTGCTGCAGGACGATGACCTGTCGCAGAGCATCGATCAATGGCTGTCGGAACTGACCGACAAGCAGCGCGAGGTGGTGATTCGCCGCTTCGGCCTGCGCGGTCACGAAAGCAGTACGTTGGAAGATGTCGGCCTGGAGATCGGTCTGACCCGCGAGCGGGTGCGGCAGATCCAGGTGGAAGGCCTCAAGCGCCTTCGCGAGATCCTGGAGAAGAATGGCCTGTCGAGCGAGTCGCTGTTCCAATAAGCGCCTGATCGACCGCGCGCAAAAAAAGCCCCGGCTGATTCAATCAGTCGGGGCTTTTTGTTTATGCCTGTCTCGTGCATCGCGTTTGTCGGGCGAGGTGCCAGACGAGCGGTCAGCATTTTCTGAGTTTGTAGTCTCGCGCTGTAAGCCTTTGCTTACTGTGTCGTAAGTGTTCGTTATTTTTACACTTCGGCAGAAGGCGATTGCGATCAATGCTAAGCGGTAACTTGCTGATTTATATAAATAATTTTAAATTGTTGTGTCTTTATGTCAGCGTAGACCTGCGCCTGAGCCTGATTGCTCCGCTGCGGAAACTCTCTAATATCAGGGCTGTGTCGACGGACAGACACGCCCTTCACGGAAGAGGGGAACGGACATCGCAGGAGGCGATTCATCAGGACGATGAAAAGGACTACAGGGAATAGGGAAAAAATGTGGGCGGGTCATACCGCCCCTTTTTTCGTCTGAAGAAAAGTAAAACCTGCAAAAGCAAAAAGGCCCACAAGGGGCCTTTCAGTCGAGCGCGGGGTAGATCAGCGTTCGAGTTGTTCGATCTTGTTTGGCTTGCCATCCCAATCAGCAGAATCCGGAAGCGGATCCTTGCGCTCGGTGATGTTCGGCCAGATATCCGCCAGCTCGGCATTGAGCTCGATGAAGTTTTCCATGCCGCTTGGGATCTCGTCTTCCGAGAAGATCGCCACAGCCGGGCATTCTGGTTCACACAGCGCGCAGTCGATGCACTCGTCCGGGTGAATCACCAGGAAGTTCGGGCCTTCGTAAAAGCAGTCCACCGGACAGACTTCTACGCAGTCGGTGTACTTGCACTTGATGCAGTTGTCGGTGACGACGAAGGTCATTTCTAATTTTCTCCTCAGGCGGCGGCAGCGTTGCCCCTTCACGGTTGGGGTCGCCAGGTTCGGGAGCGATACCTGCTGACCAGGCTATGAGCCAGCAGCATCCCGAACCGCGCGAGATTCTAACAGCTTGAAGCGAATTGCGTTATATCCGCTTCTTCAGTGCTTATATCCGGTTCTTCAGTGCATAGAGCATTTCCAGCGCGCGGCGTGGCGTCATGTCGTCCAGATCGACCTTGGCCAATTCATCGAGCACCGGATGTGGCAGCGAGGCGAACATATCGCTTTGCTGCGGTGTCGACGGCTTGCCCTTGGCTGCCGGTTTCGGCGCCTCATGGGGCAGGGCTGTGTCTTCCAGACGACTCAGATGCTCACGCGCGCGCAGGATCACTTCGCTCGGCACACCAGCCAGTTGCGCGACCGCCAAGCCGTAGCTCTGGCTGGCCGGCCCAGGCAGAACATGGTGCAGGAACACGATGCGTTCGTTGTGCTCGGTCGCGTTGAGATGGACGTTGGCCACCAACGGCTCGGCTTCCGGCAACACGGTCAGTTCGAAGTAGTGGGTGGCGAACAGCGTATAGGCACGCAGATGAGCCAAGCGCTCGGCCGCCGCCCACGCCAGCGACAGACCGTCAAAGGTGCTGGTACCGCGCCCGACTTCGTCCATCAGGACCAGACTGCGCTCGGTGGCGTTATGCAGGATGTTGGCGGTTTCGCTCATCTCGACCATGAAGGTCGAGCGACCGCCGGCCAGATCATCGCTTGAGCCGATACGGGTGAAGATGCGGTCGACCAGCGATAACTCGCAACTGGCGGCCGGCACGAAACTTCCGATATGCGCCAGCAACACGATCAAAGCGGTTTGCCGCATGTAAGTGGATTTACCGCCCATGTTCGGGCCGGTGATGACCAGCATGCGCGTGTTGTCATCGAGGCTCAGGTCGTTGGCCACGAACGGCGTGGTCAGCACTTGCTCGACCACCGGGTGACGACCCTGGGTGATGCGCATGCACGGCTCGCTGACGAAACGCGGGCAGTTAAGGTCGAGGTTCAAGGCACGCTCGGCAAGGTTGCTCAGCACATCCAGCTCGGCCAAGGCGCCGGCGGTGTCCTGCAACGGCGGCAACTGGCTGATCAAGTCTTCGAGCAGCGCCTCATAAAGCATTTTTTCCCGAGCCAGCGCGCGACTCTTGGCCGACAGCGCCTTGTCTTCGAATTCTTTCAGCTCGGGCGTGATGAAACGCTCGGCGCCTTTGAGCGTCTGCCGGCGGATGTAGTCAGCGGGCGCCGATTCAGCCTGCTTGCTCGGCAGCTCGATGAAGTAGCCGTGGATACGGTTGTAGCCGACTTTCAGATTGGCCAGACCAGTACGGGCCTTCTCCCGGGCTTCGAGATCGATGAGGAACTGGCCGGCGTTTTCGCTCAGTGATTGCAGTTCATCGAGTTCGCTGTCGTAACCGGTTTTCAGCACGCCGCCGTCGCGGATCACCGCAGGCGGGTTGTCGATAATGGCTTTTGCCAGCAGCGCCGCCAGTTCTGGATAGGTGCTGGTGGTGGCCGCCAGATGCTGCAGGTGCGGCGCTTCCAGATCGGTCATCGCCACTTGCAGTTCGGGCAGTGCGCCGAGAGCGTCACGCAGACGCGCAAGGTCACGTGGTCGCGCATTACGCAGGCCGATTCGCGCCAGGATCCGCTCGATGTCGCCGATTTCCTTGAGCTGCGGTTGCAGCTTTTCAAAACGGTAGCCGTCGAGCAGGCAGCGAATCGACGTCTGGCGTGCCAGCAGCACTGTGAGGTCGCGCAACGGCCGGTTCAGCCAACGAGTCAGCAAACGGCTGCCCATGGCGGTCTGGCAACGATCGACTACCGATTGCAGGGTGTTGTCGCGGCCACCGGCCAGGTTGGTGTCGAGCTCCAGATTGCGTCGGCTGGCGCCGTCGAGCACCACGGTGTCATCGAGACGTTCGTGACGCAGGCTGCGCAAGTGGGGCAGGGCGGTGCGCTGGGTCTCTTTGGCGTAGGCCAGCAGGCAGCCGGCAGCGCCGATGGCCAGGGTCAGGTTTTCGCAGCCGAAGCCTTTCAGGTCTTGAGTGGAAAACTGCTGGCAGAGACTTTTCAACGCCGAGTCACGCTCAAAGTCCCACGGCGCACGACGACGTACGCCACGGCGTTTCTCCGCCGGCAGGTCTTTAGGCCAGTCATCCGGAATCAGCAGCTCAACCGGATTCACCCGCTCCAGTTCTGCCAGCAGGTTTTCCCAGCCTTTGATCTCAAGCACGGTGAAGTTGCCGCTGGTGATGTCCAGCACCGCCAGACCGAACAGGCGCTCATCGCCCAATACAGCTGCGATCAGGTTATCGCGGCGTTCATCGAGTAACGCTTCGTCGCTGACCGTTCCCGGCGTGATGATCCGTACGACTTGACGCTCCACCGGGCCTTTGCTGGTGGCCGGGTCGCCGACCTGCTCACAAATCACCACCGACTCGCCGAGCTTGACCAGTTTCGCCAGGTAACCTTCCGCCGCGTGGTAAGGAATCCCACACATCGGAATCGCCTGACCCGCCGACTGCCCGCGCGCGGTCAGGGTGATGTCCAGCAACTTGGCGGCTTTCTTCGCATCTTCGTAGAAGATTTCGTAGAAATCGCCCATGCGATAGAACATCAGCTGGTCCGGGTGCTGATTCTTCAGGCGCCAGTATTGCTGCATCATCGGAGTGTGGGAGGACAGGTCGGAGACGGCTTTATTCATCGGATTGTCGGGCAACTCGTTAAAAGATGTAGGGCAAAGCGCGGGCAGTGGCCGGGCTTTTCCGCGATGGGCGCAAGGTTACCATGGCCAGTCTGCCCGACGCAGGCACTGCGGTCGGGTGAGCGTTTACTTGCAATGAAAAGTTGAGCTATGCACGATTTATGCAAATCAGCATTTGTCATCGGGAAAAACTTCAAGCACTATGCGCGTTATGCAAAAACGCAACGTTTCCTCCGTCTTAAGAGCACTGCTCGACCAGCACGGGATCTCCCCCACGGAGCTCCACCGTCGCACCGGCGTGCCTCAATCAACGCTCTCGCGGATTCTCAGCGGGAAGATTGTCGATCCTTCGGATAAACACATCTCGAAGATCGCTGAATATTTCACCGTCAGCACCGATCAGCTGCGCGGGCGTGCGGATGTCACGCCAACGACCGGCGGCACTCGCGCTGACGTGCATGCGGAACTCAAGGACATAAGCCTGTGGGACGACGACACCCCCGTCGATGACGACGAGGTGTCGGTGCCCTTTCTACGTGAGGTTGAATTGGCTGCTGGATCAGGAAGATTCGTCATCGAAGAGAGCGAGCGCTCCAGCCTGCGCTTCGGCAAGCGCAGCCTGCGCCACAACGGCGTGCAATTCGACCAGGCCAAATGCGTGACCGTACGCGGCAACAGCATGTTGCCGGTTCTGCGTGATGGCGCCACCGTCGGCGTCAACGCCGGCAAATGCGGCATCGGCGACATCATCGATGGCGATCTGTATGCGATCAATCACAACGGCCAATTGCGCGTGAAACAACTCTATCGCCTGCCCACCGGCATCCGTCTGCGCAGCTTCAATCGCGACGAGCATCCGGACGAGGACTACAGCTTTCAGGAAATCCAGGAAGAGCAGATCGTCATCCTCGGTCACGTCTTCTGGTGGGGCATGTACGCCCGCTAACACTCGTTCATCCAACTGAAACCTGCCCCTTCGGCAGGTTTTTTTTCGCCTGCACAAATCTCCCCACCCCTTGGCCCGCATGGGTTTCATGCATAAGCGCAAATTTAATGCATAAATAAATGCATATGCGCATTGACTGTATATGCATCCATGCATATTCTTGCCACCAAGCCGCTCGACAAAGCGGCTGGCAAGACAAGCTCTTTAGTTCCACAAGAACAGGCAGCGATGAACCGGCCTCAACGGTTCAGAGGGTTGGCAACTGACCCGGGTGTGCAGCGTAAAGCACCAGAAGCAGTTATCCGGCGGGCAGGGACCGCGGTCGGAAAAACAATCTGAATGGACTCGTACCGCGCCAGTAGCGCCGAAAAGTCAGCTTCCTTCTCGAACACAGGATTGGAAGGAAGGCGAAGGAGCGCATTACTGAAAAGCCCGGTGTACAAGCGCCGGGCTTTTTGGAATGCCTGCCTCAAGAGAAACCGTTTGAAACCAACCCATCACTCATCAATCACCCACGGAGGCGTGACATGACAAACGAGCAACAAGCGTTGGCGGACATGCCGATCTGGCTGGTCATCCTCCTCGCTGTCGTCGGCGGGGTGTCCGGCGAAATGTGGCGCGCCGACAAGGAGGGCGCCCGCGGCTGGTCGCTGGTGCGGCGTCTGGCCCTGCGTTCCGGCGCCTGCATGATCTGCGGCGTGTCGGCAATCATGCTGCTGTATGCCGCTGGCATGTCGATCTGGGCCGCTGGTGCGTTTGGCTGCCTGACCGCCATGGCCGGCGCCGACGTCGCCATCGGCCTTTACGAACGCTGGGCGGCCAAGCGCATCGGCGTCTGTGAAGTGCCCCCGCGCGACCAGCCTTAACCCTGAATATTTTTCCGTGCCGCCATGTCGGCGGCAGGGCTGCACGTGGACGATTGAAAAGGAGGTCATGTATGCCCACACCGATCCAGCAGCCGTCGCAACTGTTCACAGCCATCGCGACGACACTGCGCAACACCGCCGGTCTCAACCTCAATGTCGGCAACCATGATGATTTCACAGCGGCGGGCGCTCAAGCCTGGGTACTGATCGACCTTGCCCGAAATGCGTCCGGCGTGCGCGCCGCTGATGGGCGTATCGCTCATGTCATGACATTGTCACTGCAAGTCATCCCGGCGCTTTCTGCGACCGCTTTTGCAGCGTGCGATCTGATCGCCGTGCTGAAAAACCTGATCACCGACAACCGCTGGGGATTGCCCGGCGATCAATGCGATCTGCCCCTGAATATCGATGGCTTGCCATCGTTGCTTATCAGTGCTGATCAACAATACAAAGCCTGGACCCTGACCTTCGAGCAGACGCTCTACCTCGGCTCGACCTTGCTCGACGATCCACTGGGCATGCCGAAATTCGCTCGCACCTGGGAAGTCAGCAACATCGACGATCCAGACCAGTACACCGCGCTGGAGGGCTGACCGATGTTCGATTCATTACTGCGTATGCAGCTTGGCCCGATCATTGAGCGTCTGGCGGAAATGGAAGCGGAAATCGAAGACTTGCACCGCCGCGCCGAGAGTTTCTGTCGCATTGGCATCTGTCAGTCAGTTGATGCGGCGAGCAATACCTGCCAGGTCAGCCATGGTGGATTGCTCACCCCAGCGATCAAGTTCTTCAATCCTAGCGCCGGGGCGCAAAGCGAATCGCGCATCCCAACGGTGGGCGAGCAGTGCCTGCTGTTCAACTATGGCAGCGGTGAAAGCGGTGCGCAGACTGTGGCGTTGTTCGGCTTGAACAGTGACCGTTTCCCCCCGGCCTCGACTGTGCCGACGCTGACCCGTCGGGTACATCAGGACGGCAGCGAAAGCGGTTACGACGACGCCAGCCACGCCTTGCACTGGCTCAACGGACCCGCGCAATTCAACGGGTCTCGCGAGTCGCTCGAACTGAGCATCGGCCCTGCACGTCTGGCCATGACGCCACAACTGATCACCCTGCAACTGGGCGCCGTCGGCCTGAGCATCGACGTGTCGGGCGTGCACTTCAGCGGCCCCTTGGTCGATCACCAGGGCCGCGTCATCAGCCCCTGATTCAAGAGCCTCCCATGATCGGAATCGATAGAGAAAGCGGGGCCACGGTCGACGACTGGCTGCAATTCGTGCAGCGCGCGACCCGAGCCCTGACCACACCGCTGGGCACCCGGCAGAAACGACCTTTGTACGGTTCGCTGATTCCCACTCTCCTCGGGCAGAACCTCGGTGACGACATTCTGCTTCTGGCACAGAGCCACGCCGCGCAAGCGTTCTACAACTCGCAAAACGGCATCGACGATTTTCAGCCGCAAGTAATTGTCGCCAGTCGTCACGGCGATGGCCTGCTGCTGCGCTTCGCCGGCACCTGGAAAAACCGCCAACAAACCTTCGAGGTGCTGACATGAGCATGCTGATCCCTGGCCAGAATCAGTTGGCCGAACCCGCGCTGATCACGGTTGAAGCGTTCGAAGACTTGCTCGCCGAGTTCAAGAGTTTCGTCATCGAATACGTGGGGGCTCGCTCGCCGGCCAGCGCCGTGAAACTCAAGGCGAGTCTGGAAAACGAAAGCGAATTGCTGACCCTGGCGCTGGAAGCTTTCTGCGTGCGTCTGCAAACCCATGAGCGTAAATACAATGCACGCATCAAGCAGATGCTGGCGTGGTGGGCGACCGGCAGCAATCTCGATGCGCGGCTGGCGGACATGGGTTTGGAGCGGCAATTGCTCGATCCCGGCGACCCGGCGGCATTCCCGCCGGTGCCGGCGATTTATGAAAGTGATGACGACGCTCGGCTGCGTTATTACCTCGCGCCCCATGCACCGGCGGCGGGTTCGCGGATGCAGTATCGCCGCGAGGTGTTCACCCTCGGCGAGCGGCCAACAGTTCAGGTCGAATCCACCGACGCCGGTGTAGTGAATGTGACCTACACCTTCAATCCGGACGGCCACGCCGCGCAGGTCAAGGATGGCAACGGGCGGCGCACTGCGCCGGGCGAAGTGCAAGTCACCGTGCTTTCTCGAGACGGCGATGGTACGCCTTCCGAAGCATTGCTCGACGGCGTCCGTCAGCACTTTGCTCGTCCCGACGTGCGCCCGGAAACCGACCTTGTCACCGTCAAAGCGGCCGAGATCCAGCGCTACAAAATCCGCGTCGTCGCAAAGATCAATTCCGGTCCCGATTCGGGCCTGACCAAGGTCGCAGCGCAAGCACAATTGCAGGCGTATGCCGACAGTTGCCATCGCCTCGAAGGTCGGGTTGATCCGAGCTGGATCGACTACACGTTGCACAGCGCCGGCGCCGTACAACTGCAGATTCTCGAACCGCTGGCGCCGATCGTCACCACCGCTTTTCAGGCGCCTTATTGCACCGCGGTCGAAGTCGAGGTGCTGACGCTATGAGTGAAAAAACTCAGCGCCCGACCTTACTGCCAGCCAACAGCTCGGCACTTGAGCGCGGACTGGATCTGGGCTTCGGCGCCTTGCTCGATCGCATCACGCCGCCGTTCCCCGAGCTGATGAACCCCGCAGAAACCCCGGTCGCTTTCCTGCCGTATCTGGCAGCGGATCGCGGCGTCGCCGAATGGAGCAGCGATGCGCCGGAAGCGGAGAAGCGCCTGACCGTCGAACTGGCCTGGCCCACTACACGCCAGGCCGGCACTCGAAAAGCGCTGGAAAACGCCGCCAAGGGGTTGCAACTGCGCCCGGAAATCCACGCTTGGTACGAACAGACACCGCCCGGCGCGCCCTACAGCTTTTCAGTGCGCGCCTTCACTGAACAACCCTACAGCGAAGCCATCGACGCCCGTCTCGACCGACGCCTGGCCGATGCCAAAAGCGAACGGGATGTGCTGACCGTCTCGGTGGGGCTCAGCGCGTTCGGCAGTCACGTTATCGGCGCTGCGACGTTCTGCGGCGAGCTGACCACGGTTTATCCGGTGTTCATCGAAGGCCTGGAAACCTCTGGCGAGGCGTTCATGGCCGCCGCTTTGTACACCGTCGAAACATCCACTATTTATCCTCAGGGGGCCTGAATGGCTGACTATTACACCCTGCTCACCAACGCAGGGATTGCCTACGAAACGGCGTGTAAAGCCGCGGGCACGCCGATCAAGTTGACGCAGATATCCGTCGGCGACGGCGGCGGCACGGTCTACAACCCGGCCGCGACCGCCACTGCGCTGAAACGCGAAGTCTGGCGCGGGCCGCTCAATGCGCTGTTCCAGGACGAGAAAAACCCGAGCTGGCTGCTCGCCGAAGTGACTATTCCGCCGGATGTTGGCGGCTGGTATGTGCGCGAAGCAGGGCTGTGGACCGACACCGGCATTCTCTACGCCATCGTCAAATACCCGGAGTCGTTTAAACCGGTGCTGGCGACGTCGGGATCGGGCAAAGAGTTTTACATTCGCTCGATTTTCGAAACGAGCAATGCGTCTCTGGTGACGTTGTTGATTGATGACACGGTGGTCAAGGCTACGCGTGCCTGGGTCATGAGTTATCTGGCCGAAGAACTCGGCAAGCTCGATGGCAAACAATCGGTGCGGGTCGCGGCGACTGGCAATGTCGTGTTGAACGGCGCGCAGCAGATTGATGGTGTGGCGGTGATTGCTGGCGACCGCGTGTTGCTGCCGAGCCAGACCTTGGCCAAGGACAACGGCCTGTGGATTGTCGCCAACGGTGACTGGGTGCGGGCGACCGATGCCAACACCAGCGCTAAGGTCACCCCGGGCCTGACGGTAATGGTGGAGGAGGGCGTAGCGAATGGAGACTCGCTGTGGCACCTGACCACCAATGCACCGATCACGCTTGGCACGACCGCGCTGACATTCAAGATGCTCGCAGGGCGCACCGGGATTGTTGCGGGGACTTACAAGAGTTTGACGGTTGATGAATATGGTCGCGCGACTGCGGGTGCAAACCCGGAGACGCTGGCCGGATTTGGTATCAAGGATTCGTACACTAAAGCTGAAGTTGAAGCGCTGATCGCCAAGGCGTCGGCGTTACCGGTGGGTTCGATTGTCGCGTTTCCGGTTGATGCGCCACCACCCGGATTTCTGGAACTGGATAACAGCGTCAAGAGCAGCGCGACTTACCCGGACTTGAGCGCTTATCTGGGGGACAAGTTCAACAGGGGCGATGAGGGGGTTGGTAATTTCCGACTGCCTGAAGCTCGTGGGGAGTTTTTGCGGGGTTGGGATCATGGGCGGGGGGTAGATGCCGGACGTGGCCTTGGCAGCTGGCAGGCCGACGACAACAAATCGCACGCTCATACGGTCACCCGCATGCAGGCGTTCGCTAATGCTTCCGGCAGCAATCCAAGTGCCGTAGTGGTAGACAACGGCAATACGGCCGTAATGACCAATTTCGCGGCAGGCTTCAATAGTTCTGGTGGCGCAGAGGCACGCCCCCGCAACATCGCCGTCATGTGGTGCATCAAAGCCTGGAACGCTCCGGTCAATCAGGGAACGATTGATGTCTCCGCGCTGGCGAAGGAGGTCGAACGGCTGAAATCCGCCGTTCCGGTGGGGGCTGTTCTGGCGTTCCCGACCGGCATCGTCGCTCCCGGTTATCTGGAGCTGGATGGCAGTGTGCAAAGTATTGCGGCTTATCCTGATCTAGCGGCTCTTCTCGGTACCACCTACAACAAGGGTAACGAGGGGGCGGGGAACTTCCGTTTGCCGGAGTCGCGTGGCGAGTTTCTGCGTGGCTGGGATCATGGCCGCGGAGTGGATGCTGGTCGAGCTTTGGGAAGTATCCAGGCAGAATCCTTTAAGGCGCACAATCACCGTTATTTTGACGAAACCGGCGCTACATTGGATCCGGCAGGCGAATGGCAGGGTGGTAAGGTCAATGGTGCTGTTGCAGCGATATCTACAGGTGCTTTTCTTTCCGCTGTAGATGCCGGAACTACCATGCAGACAGTGACTGTTGTCACGACAGTGAACGCAGGTGGAACGGAAACCCGTCCCCGCAACCTTGCCGTCATGTGGTGCATCAAAGCCTGGAACGCGCCGATCAATCAGGGAAGTATTGATATCGCCGGTTTAGCCGCTTTGGCTCAACAAGCGACTGAAACCAAGCGTGGCACCGCTCAAATTGCCACTCAAGAACTGACGGATACCGGAGCTAACGACACAACAACCGTCACGCCCAAAAAACTTCGCTGGGGCTTTCAAATCCTCAAAGCCATTAATGGCTACATCATCTTCCCCTCATGGCTGGGAGGTCTGATCATCCAGTGGGGAAGAGTTTCAGGAAATGGCGGTACGGATATCGCAACGGCCTTCCCTATCGCTTTCCCAAATGCCATGTACAGCCTGAACGCTACTTTGAACTACACGCCGGGTTCTGCGGTGAACGGGTATGTGGACGTGGGTGTTTCAAATCTGAATGCATTTTATGGAAAACATACATTTCCCGGGGTCACTGTATTCCATTGGATCGCGGTGGGTAGTTAAGGAGAGATCATGAAATACGCACTGTTTGACGAAAAAGCGAAGTTACAGACCTGTCTGATCGAGGGAGTTCATAAGATCCCCACGTCAGCAGTAAAAATTGACCAGGATTTGTTTATCAGGTTGACGCAAGAAACCGATGGTATCTGGCGTAGAGTGGGCGAACAAATAGTGAAAGAGGCGTTCCCGGAAGCGGCTGCGGACTATGCGAAGTCGGTCGCCGCCGAGCGCTACGAGCGAGAAAACTCCGTCGTGTCAGTGGAGGGGCTTTGCGTCTCGACCTCCCGCGAAAGCGCGGCTCTGATCTATGGCGCGGCTCTCTCGGCGATCCTTGATCCTGATTATCGTTGCAACTTCAAATCGCTCGATGGATTCGTGGAAATTGATGCCCTAAAGATTCTGGCAATCGCCAAAGCCGTCAGGGCTCACGTCCAAGCTTGTTTCGACCGAGAACTCGAGCTGCTTAAATTCATTGAAGCTGGTACTTACTTGGAAGATATGCTCAAGAAAGGTTGGCCGTATTTTAAGTCGCAGACATCAAGTTCTCTTACTTACTAACCGCTCCGATCCTGGGGCGTTTTTTTATCCCCGTCAAAACACTCAACACCCGCCAAAGCCCCTCCCCACGAGGGGCTTTCCCGTTTATGGAGAAACGAAAAATGGCAACCCGCCAAACCTACACCGTGCTCGTTCCATTCCCCACCGGCGGTGGGCACTGGTCGAGCGTTGGTCAAGAACTCGATCTGCTCGATGTCGAGGCCAGTGCCTTGCACTTTGCCGGGCGACTTGAGCCGACAACCCCTATCACCCAGGCCAAAAAGGCCGCTGCCAAGAAGGCTGACTGAACATGGCTGAGGTTCTGAACTTCGAGCACAACGGCATTACCGTCAATGCCACTGAATCCCCCGAGGCCATGGGTGGCCTGGGTGACAACGTCATCGGGCTGGTCGGCACTGCGCCGAAAGCCGATCCGCTGATTCCGCGAAACGCGCCGTTTCGCATCAACAGCTTCACCACCCATGCGCTGCTCGATCCGACTGGGGCGGAAGAGGGCACGCTGTATCACGCGGTCTACCAGATCCTCAAAGTGGTCAAGGTGCCGGTGTACGTGGTCATCGTCGAAGCAGGCGCAACTCCGGCCGACACGATCAACAATGTGATCGGCGGTGTCGAGCCGGCCACTGGCCGCAAGCTGGGTCTGGCGGCGCTGGGCAGTGTCCCGGAAGACCTGACCATCATCGGCGCGCCGGGCTTCACCGGCAGCAAAGCGGTAGCCGGCGAGTTCGCCGCGTTCGGCAAGCGCATCAAGGCCCGCGTGGTGCTGGACGGCAAGGATGTGTCGGTGGCCGATCAGGTGCTGTACAGCCAGGAACTCGGCGGCGCCGAACTCGGTTTCGACCGTTGCCTGGTGGTGCACAACATGCCCGCCGTGTATTCGAAAGCGGCGAAGAAAAACGTCTTCCTGTCGCCGTCCAGTCTGGCGATTGCCGCGCTGGCCAAGGTCAAGCAGTGGGAGAGCCCGGGCAACCAGGTGACCTTCGCCGAAGATGTTTCGCGGGTCGTCGAGTACAACATCCTCGACACGTCCACCGAAGGCGATCTGCTCAACCGTTACGGCGTCAGCTACTACGCTCGCACCGTGCTTGGCGGCTTCTCGCTGCTGGGTAACCGCTCGATCACCGGCAAGTTCATCAGCTACGTCGGCCTCGAAGATGCGATCAGCCGCAAGCTGGTCAAGGCCGGCCAGAAAGCCATGGCCAAGAACCTCACCAAATCCTTCATGGATCAGGAGGTCAAGCGCATCAACGACTGGCTGCAGACCCTGGTCGCCGACGAAACCATTCCCGGCGGCAGCGTGTATCTGCACCCGGAACTCAACAGCGTCGAGAAGTATAAGAACGGCACCTGGTACGTGGTCATCGACTACGGCCGCTACGCGCCGAACGAACACATGGTTTATCAACTCAACGCCCGCGATGAAATCATCGAGCAGTTCCTGGAGGACGTTCTCTAATGTTTACCAACCGCGTAAGACAGGCCATCGCGGCCACCCTGCAAGGCCTGCCGTTGTCGGCGACCGTTGAGGAATTCACCCCGCCGAAAATCGAATTCGACATGGAAGAGATGCGCGGCGGGCGCTTCATCGTCGAAGAAATGGCCAAGGGCGGCAAAGCGCTCGGCGCCAAGCTGACCCTGCAAGGCCTCGGCGCCGAAGTGCTGCTGGCGCTGGGTGTGAAGCTCGGCGACGACATTCTGCTGAACGTGCGTGAAGCCGGTCAGGATCAGGATGGCAACACCTGGTTCACCTACCACACCGTCGGCGGCCAGTTGAAATCCCTTGAGGAAACCGCAGTGAAAATGGGCGAGAAGCCCAAGACCAATCTGGAACTGTCCTGCCGCACCTACAACCGCCTTGAAAACGGCGTGCCGGTGATCGACATCGACGTGCGCACGCAAAAGTTCGTGCTCAACGGCGTCGACATCCTTGGTGATGCACGGCGCGCGGTGTTGATGCCGTAACCCCGGCAGCACACCACACACACACAAAACCTGTGGAAGCGGGCTTGCCCGCGATAGCGATGGGTCAATCAACTCAATGTTGGAAGTGCCGACCTCATCGCGGGCAAGCCCGCTCCCACAAGGGATTCCAAAATTCCCAAAGAATCACCAAGGAATTCATCCATGTCCTGGACTCCTCCCCAGCACGAGCTGCTGTCGCCGATCACTGGCGACGACGGTTCGCAAATCGCAACCCTACAGCTCAAACCGCTGCTCTACGCCGCACAGAAAGAAGCGCTGGAACGCGCCGGCGATGACGAAGACGATCAGTTCTTCGAGCTGGCGCTGCTCGCCACCGGCCTGTCGGTCAAGGAACTCGATCAGCTCAAGCGCCCGGACTACGTGAGCATCGCCCAGTACGTCCATGAGATGTCGACCCGGCCGAGTGCGTACTTTCTCGACCAGATCGAGGACGCGGAGAAATCCGACGATCCCGACCAGCTGCAATTGCTGCAGCCGCTAGCCGTAACCGGCCGCACCGTGACTTCGCTGAGCCTGGAAATGCCCGTGCTGCGCGCCACCAAAGTGATGAAGAAACTGAAAACGGCCAAGGAACGCGCCGAATTCATCACTGCCCACTGCACGGGCCTGATGATCCCCGATCTGGCCCAGCTGACCGTCCCCGACTGGACGCAATTGCAGGTGCGCATCGACGATTTTTTAAACCAGCCGGCGGCCTACTTTCGGAACGCGACATCGAAGTAATCCTCGATATCGTCCCGCTCATTTACCCGGTAAGTGAAGCGGAGATTCTGGAATGGGACGCCGAAAAGGCGTTGCGCCGCTACGACATAGCGATCACTCGCCTTGGCGTGAAACAGGAGTAGAGCGGCAATGGCAGTGAATCAATTTGCGCTGACGAATGCGGACGACAGCAAGGGCCTCGCGCTGGCCAATATCAGCCTGAGCGCAGCGACGCTGGGAACAGCGCCCGAACCACTAATCGCCACAGACCAGACGGGCGGTCTGCATCAAGCGTTACTGAAGGCCAGCGGCAAGATCAGTCTGCTCACTACGGCGATAGACGCGTTGAACGTGACGCTCGCGGCGCTACGTTCTTTGTCACTGGCGCCCAGTGCTGGAGCGAAGGGAGACTCATCCGGCGCGCGCAAAACCGAGGAAAAACCCTCAGCGAATGCTGAGCTTTCAGCAACCCGCAAGTCTGCGCTGTCGATGGATACGGCGGCGGCCGCGCTGAGCAGCGTCGCCGGAATCTCGCGCAAGGATGGTAAGGATGTCGCCCAGTCCAGCCTGGTCATGGCCAGCGCTCCGCTAGTAGCGGCGGGTGGCACCACCGGGGTGGATCTGGTCAATGTCGCAAGCGTGGCAGCCAAAGCGGGAATTGGCAGCCAGTACGCCAATGCTTCAGACAAAAAGCTCGAGTTGTTGACCTTTGCCAACGACGTGGCGATCACGGCGGCGGCGTTCAAGCTCCCGGCAATGGAAGTTGCCGAAATGGCCAAGGTCTGGCGGACCTCGATGAAGCTTACGCGCGATCAAGCCGTTGATCTGGCAGACGCGGTCAACCACCTCGGCAAGCTGCCCGGGGATGTCCAGTCAGCCGACATTGGTGCAGTCCTGCAACAGTCGGGTGAGTCAGCAGTAGCCGCCGGCCTGCAACCGGAAAAGGCAGCGGCGCTATCGGCAGCACTGCTGAACACTGGCACGAAAAAGGATGATGCCGGCGTTGCGCTGAAAAACATTTCCGATGCGTTGGCTAAAGGCGACCAAGCCTCCGCGGCTGAAGCGGCCGCTTGGCGACAATTGAAGCTTGATCCCAAAGCTGTTGCGCAAGCCTTGCGCGATACCGACAACCAAGGCACGCAACAAGGCGCTGTGCTGACGGTGCTGGCTGCGCTGAAAGCCAAACCCGTCGAACAACGTACGGCATTGGCCCGCACGCTGTTCGCCGACAGTGGCAATGCCGCGCTCGCGCTTTCGCAGAACCTGGCACAGGTCAACGAAGCGTTTTTCCAGGTAGCCGATAAACGCCAATATGCGACCTCGGCCCCAGGCGATAACTCCTCGTTGAAAGCGTCCGCGCTGGCGCTCGCCAATACTCAACAAGGACAGTTGAACATCAGGAATGCGCGAGAAGAGCG
Organism: Pseudomonas sp. Sample_11; assembly: GCF_004307505.1. Taxonomy (NCBI): domain Bacteria; kingdom Pseudomonadati; phylum Pseudomonadota; class Gammaproteobacteria; order Pseudomonadales; family Pseudomonadaceae; genus Pseudomonas; species Pseudomonas sp. Sample_11. The sequence goes on along the minus strand of NZ_RCOD01000106.1, from coordinate 43,361 downwards.
CTTGTCGGTCGCCAAAGGCAACGCACTGGCGCCCGACATCGAGAAACCGGGCGATACGCATTCGACCGATAAGTTGAGTGAGCTGGCCGAAACCTATCCGAAAACCACCGGTGCCGTTTTGACGGCGGCTGAGTGGGCCAAACCAGTGTTCGACTTTGTCCTCGAATCGGTTGCCGATCAATTCAAAGAGCGTTTAGGCAAAGGCATTGTCGATAAAACCGCCAGCCGTATTCCTGATCGCTGGAAGCCGGCTGGATCAGCGGGTGCCGCTGTGAACTCGCTTACTCAAGGGGCGGGGCCCGGCATTGCCAATCGGGCTTCCAGCGCCAGCAACGGGTTGAAGATATTCGAACAGGCAGCATGGCCCAGTGCTCCGCGCTTGGGCGTTGCGGCCGCTGAAATACGCCCCGTGTCACGATTCATGCCTTGGCCGGTGAAGGCGGCGATCGGCGCCGCCGATGTCGTCGAAGGCGTAGCCAGCGGTGACAAGCGCAAAATGGCGACAGGCCTGGGTGCCGCTGGCGGTGGTTGGGCCGGTGCGGCCGCCGGTTCCGCCATGGGTGCATCGATAGGCAGCATCGGGTTGGCGCCGGGCATGGTGGTGGGCGGCCTCATTGGTGGGCTCATCGGCGGTTGGCTCGGCTCGGAAGGAGGCAGTTGGCTGGGAGAGAAACTGGTTGCGCCAACACCGGACAAGCTCGCTGCGCCCGAGCAGGTCAGTAAAGAACTGACGACTGCTCAGCCTGCAGCGCATCCGCTGACGTATGCACCGACTGTGCAGGTCTACTGCAGCGACCCCGGCAGCTCGGACAAGATCGGTATGTTGGTCGCGCAGCATCTGCAAAACCAGTTCATGCAAATGACCCCGCTGCTCACCAACAACCCCCTCGCCACCCGCCGCGACGCAGCCCTGACCGATGGAGTCGCCTGATGAAACAACAAATGGCACTGGGCAATTTCATCTTCGGCCTGTCGCGCAACTTTGCGTACCACCAGTTGCTGCGCAAGGCTGACGGCGGCTGGACCGAGATACAGATCCTCACCAGCAAACCCAAGTCCAGCCAGACCGGACAGAAATCGGAAACCCTGACCATTACCGGCAAGTCGATGTACGCCGTAGCCATGGATCGGCTCGATGAATTGCGTGCTTTGCAGGCGCTGCGCACCCCGCTGCCGTTGATCGACGGGATTGGTCGAAACTGGGGCCTGTGGCGGATCAGTAGCGTTCAGGAAACCCAGACCCAGATCATCGATGACGGTACGGCGATGGTAGTCGATTGGGTCATCGAATTAGCGGAGTTCAACAATGCGTAAAGCACGAAGCGTGGCCGGTGATTCGGTGAATCTGCTGCTCTACCGCGAAATCGGGCGCAGTGATGACGCTGCCGAAGAAGCGCTGTGGAAGCTCAACCCGACCCTGGCCGAACACGGGCCGATTCTGCCCGCCGGCGTCTGGATCGTGCTACCGGAACTGGATGTGAAACCCGCCGTGATCAAGGCGGCGACGGCCTGGGATTAAGGAGGTTGCATGGCACTGGGATTCACGCCGGCAGTGAATATCTACGGGGCCAACGCGGCCCTGCTCAATCAACGCCTGATCAGTTGGGAGCACATCGATGCCGCCGGTTTCGAGTCCGATCAGCTGACGCTGACCATCGATCTCGATGGCCTTGAAGGGCTGCCGAGTCTGGGTGGAAAAATTGGCCTGCAAGTCGGTTATCGAGAAACCGCAATGGTCGATAAAGGCCAGTTCAAAGTGACGCGTCTGACGCCGACACTTTTTCCGTTTCGCCTGACCGTAGTGGCCACCGCGGCGCCGTTCAGCAAGGATGATGAAACCGGCTTCAAGCAGCGCCGCACCGTCAGTCATGGGCCAACGACGCTGGGTGGATTATTTCGCAAGCTGGTGGAGTCGCACGGTTTTTCGCCACGGGTCGCGCCTGAGATTTCGTTGATCCGCATCGAGCACATCGACCAGTCCAGCGAGACCGACATGGGGTTTGTCACGCGTCTGGCGAAAAAATACAACGTCGTCGCCAAGCCTTACGGCGAAGTGTATGTGCTGGCGCGGCCCGGGCAGACCAAGTCGTTGTCGGGGCAGATTCTGCCGGACGTGACCCTGTCGGTTACCCACAACAATCGCCCCGGCGATCACGCATTCATCAGCGCCACGCTGGAAGAATCGGCCCGCGAGCAGGCCAAGGGCTGCAAGACCTGTTTCTGGGATGCGGCGGCCGGGGTGTTGCGTTGGGTCGAGACGGGCGTAGCGCCGTTCAAGACGCTGCGCCAGAAGCAGCCCAGCGAAGCGGATGCCATCGCAGTAGCCGAGGGCGAAGTACGCAAGATGTTGCGCCAGAGGTACAAAGTGAAAATCACCTGCCCGGGCGATCCACGCCTGGCGGCCGAAGGTCTGCTGTTGCTTGATGAGAGCTGGCCGGACTTCATGCGCGGACGCTGGTCGATCGACAAGGTCACCGCCAGCGGCAGTCGCGAGAACAGCTATCGCTGCCTGATTGATGCGTCGTGCCTGGATCCGAAGGCCGATTCCAAAGACTGATTCACCTCAATTTCACAGCGGTGAAGATCCCTGTGGGAGCGAGCTTGCTCGCGAATGCATTCTGTCATTCAAAACACGATTCGACTGATACACCGCTTTCGCGAGCAAGCTCGCTCCCACAGGTGTTTGCAGTGATCTGCAGACCGCATTTGACTCAACTCTGGAACACCCCCATGAAGATCACCCCGATCCTCACGCAACTGCGTGGGCAATGCCCTGGGCTTGCCAATCATATTTCGGTGGGCCTCGATCTGGCGTTGCTGCAAGGCAACCCGGATCTGCCAACACCTTCGGCCCACGTGCTGCCAATCGCCGATCTGGCCAGCGCCAGCACCACCCAAAACCTCACCACCCAACCAATCCGCGACCGCTTCGAAATCGTCCTGGCCCTTGACGCTACCGACGCGACAAAAGCGCTGGATGGGTTGCACGACCTGCGCGCTGAACTGTGGCGCGCGCTGGTGGGGTTCAAGCCCGATTCCGACTACAGCGCCATCGTTTACGACGGCGGCGAGATGGTCTCGATCAACAGCAGCCGTGCCTTCTATCGGCTGCGTTTTTATGCCGAGTTCCAGCTCGGCCGCAATCTGCCAAGTCAGCCTGCGGAGAGTTGGCACGAGCGCGAACTGGACGCTTTGTCGTCCTTTACCGGGATGACGGTGCGGGTCGATGCGATCGATCCGGCCGACCCCAATCTGCACCGCCCGGGTCCGGATGGCCGGGTGGAAATGACTTTCTCTGGAGACGTAACCCCATGAGCAACCGCATCACCGTAGTGCCGGCCGCTGGCCGTGTCGTACCTGACCCGGAGGCGGGCGACCTGTTGCCGGCTGCCGGCCGTGACGTGCTGGACAGCGCCTGGTGGCGCCGGCGTCTGGCCGACGGCGATATCACACTCAAAACCGCAAAAGCGGCTAAACCACAGGGAGCCAAATGATGGCGATCGGATTCAGCAACATCCCGGCGGACATTCGTGTGCCGCTGTTCTATGCCGAAATGGACAACTCGGCCGCCAACAGCGCGACCTCGGCCATGCGCCGTTTGATCGTCGCGCAGGTAAACGACAATATTGCCCCGACTGAGGTCGGCAAACTGGTGCTGGTTTCCAGCGTGGCGCTGGCGAAAAGCATCGGCGGCCAGGGCTCGATGCTCGCTTCGATGTACGAGACCTTCCGCAAGGCTGACCCGATCGGTGAGATCTGGTGCCTGCCGCTGCACAACACCGAAGGCGCCATCGCCAAAGGCGTGCTGACCCTGACCGGCACCGCAACTCAGGCGGGCATGCTCAACCTGTATGTCGGCGGCGTGCGTGTGCAGGCAACCGTGGTCAACGGCGCCACCGCCGCGCAAGCGGCAACCGCACTGGCGCAGAAAATCAACGCCACTGCCGACCTGCCGGTCAGCGCAGCCGCTGCAGAAGGCGTGGTCACCCTGACCGCCAAATGGACCGGCGACAGCGGCAACGACATCAGCCTGCAATTCAATCGCCTGGGCAAGAGCAACGGCGAAGAAACTCCGGCCGGTCTGACCAGCGCAATCACCGCCATGACCGGCGGCGCCGGCGTGCCGGATCAGATCGCCGCCGTCGCGGCACTGGGCGATGAGCCGTTCGAATTCATCGCGCTGCCGTGGTCCGATCTGGCCACTCTCAACACCTGGCAAGCGGTCATGGATGACAGCACCGGGCGCTGGTCGTGGGCCAAGCAACTGTTCGGTCACGTCTACAGCGCCAAGCGCGGCACCGTTGGCACTCTGGTCGCTGCCGGCCAGGCGCGCAACGATCAGCACATGACCATCCAGGCGCTGGAACCGGGCGTGCCGCAACCATTTTGGGTACAGGCCGCGGCACTGGCTGCGCGCACGGCGGTGTTCATCTCCGCCGACGCCAGTCGTCCGACGCAAAGCGGCAGTCTGCCGGGCGTTGATCCGGCGCCGGCAAGCGAGCGCTTCACCCTGACCGAGCGTCAGTCGCTGCTCAACTACGGCATCGCCACCGCCTACTACGAGGGCGGTTACGTGCGCATCCAGCGCTCGATCACCACCTACCAGAAGAACGCCTACGGTCAGGCCGACAACTCCTATCTGGATAGCGAAACCATGCACCAGTCGGCGTTCATCGTGCGTCGTCTGCAAAGCGTGATCACCAGCAAATACGGCCGCCACAAACTGGCCTCCGACGGCACCCGTTTCGGCGCCGGCCAGCCTATCGTCACGCCGGCGACCATTCGCGGTGAGCTGATCGCGCAGTACGCCAAGCTCGAACTCGAAGGCCATGTGGAGAACGCCGAACTGTTCGCCGAACACCTGATCGTCGAGCGCGACGTGCAGGACCCGAGCCGCGTGAACGTCCTGTTCCCGCCGGATTACATCAACGGTCTGCGCGTGTTCGCACTGCTCAACCAGTTCCGTCTGCAGTACGACGACGCGGCCTGATCCGCGCAGTCGGCGTTAAGCATTCAGCCCACCTCGCGTGGGCTTTTTATTTGAAGGGAGAAACACCATGGGTCAACTGATTGCAGGCACCTGCTACGTCAAGGTCGACGGCGCACAACTGACCATCAATGGCGGCTGCGAAGCCCCGCTGATGGCCGTCAAACGTGAAACCGTCGTGCCCGGTTTCTACAAGGAAACCGACATCGCACCGTCGTTCAAAGTGACCGCGCTGCACACCGCCGACTTCCCTCTGAAGAAGCTGATCGAAGGCACCGATATCACCGTCACCTGCGAGTTCAGCAACGGCAAAGTCTACGTGCTGGCCGGCGCCTATCTGGTCGAGGAGCCAGTCTCCAAGGGCGACGACGCCACCATCGAACTGAAATTCGAAGGCATCAAGGGGACCTGGCAATGAGCGCCGCCGTGAAGCTTCAAGTAGCAATCGAAGCCCACGGCGAGCCTCTGACCGAACTCGTTCTGCGCCGTCCGACGGTGCAGGAAGTGCGAGCGATCAAGGCGCTGCCGTACAAGATCGACAAGAGCGAAGAAGTCAGCCTCGACATGGACGTGGCGGCCAAATACATCGCCGTGTGCGCCGGCATCCCGCCGTCGTCGGTCAACCAGCTCGATCTGGCTGACCTCAACGCGCTGAGCTGGGCCGTTGCGAGTTTTTTCATGAGTGCGGCGTCGGCGCCATCACCGACCTGATCGCCGTCGCCTATGACCTGGCCTGGTTCTGGAAGGTTGACCCCGAACAGATGATGGCCAGGCCACTGGATGTGCTTCGCGAATCGCTGGAGCACGCGCAACGGATCAATGCGATGCAGCAGGTGCAGTGATGGCAGACGAAGAGAAGAAAACCCCGAAACCGGTGCTGATCACCGGCATCGATGAACTCTCGCCCAAACTGGGCGCCCTGCGCATGAAGGTTGAGAGTTTTAAAAACAATCTCGAGCAGACCGGCCTCGGCAAACTGGACATCAGTGGTCTGTTCAACGGCGGCAGCGTGATCACGCCGTTTGTAGACGGCATCAAATCGGCCGCAGCGTTTCAGGGCAAATTGAGCGAAGTCAGCGACACGGCGAAAACCGTCGATCTGCCCGCCGCGCCGACTGCTGCCACGCAGAACATGAACGTGTTAAGTGCGTCGATGCAGAAGGTTTCGGCGGCGGTGGACGCTGCGCTGGTGCCGGCGGTGGGGGCCTTGGTGGTCGGACTGGAGCCGACGCTGACGCAGGTCGGCAGCCTGCTCGCCGACAATCCGAAACTGGTCGAGGGCCTGGCGGCGGGGGCGATTGCCTTCTCCGCCATGCAAACCGCGGTCACCGGTATGACCCAGGTGATGGACGTCATGAGCATCGTGCTCAAGACCAACCCGATCATGCTGATCGCCATGGGCATTGCCGTGGCGGCCGGTTTGATCGTGGCCAACTGGACGCCGATCAGCGCGTTCTTCACCGGGATGTGGGAGGGCGTGAAAAACGCCGGAGCGAGTGCGATGGCGACGTTGCGCTCGGTACTTGACTGGCGGCCGCTGGCGGCACTGGCTGCGCTGTGGGAACCGGTCACGGGATTTTTCTCGGCTATCTGGGACAAGGTCACGGTCGTGACGGCGCCAGTGATCGACTTCTTCAAGTCGGTTTTCGCGTGGTCGCCTGCGGGGATGATCATCGAAAACTGGGGGCCGCTGACCGGTTTGTTCTCGGCGATCTGGGAATTGCTCAAGGCCTTGAGTGTGCCGGTGATGGCGTTTCTCAGAAACCTGTTCGATTTCTCGCCGATGCAGATGATTACCGATGCGTGGGGTGGTGTCTTGACGTTCTTCGAACCGATGTTCACCACGCTGCAATCGGCCGTACAAAGCACCCGGGATATCCTGCGCACGCTGTTCGATTTTTTCCCGATGGAAATGCTCACCAGCGCCTGGGGTGGAGTTGTCGGGTTCTTCGAACCGATCTGGATGGCGCTGCAAACGTCTGTGCAGCGAGTCAGAGGCTTTTTCACCAGCCTGTTCGAGTGGTCACCGCTGGAGCAGATTGCCCAGTATTGGCAGCCGATCGGTGAGGTCTTTTCGGCGCTCTGGGGCGTTGTGTTGGCGCTGTCCGCGCCGGTCGTGGACTTTCTGCACAGCCTGTTCGAATGGAAACCGCTGGATCAGATCATCGAGAGTTGGGGGCCGATCACTGAGTGGTTCGGCGAGTTGTGGCAAAAGCTGCAAACCGTCATTGCGCCGATCAAGGAGTTGTTCGACGGTGGCTTCGCCGGACTGATCGCCAAAGTCACCGGCAAGGTTGAAACTCTCACTGAAGCACAACGCCAAACCAATGCCGAAGGCAAAGGCGAACTGGCGCCGGCGTTCTTCGCTGCCAGTCCGGCGCCTGCTGGCAACGGCACACTGCAAAGCGGTTCGTTGCCACAAACCTCCAGCGCGCTGATCCAGCAAAGCGCCGCCAACAACCGTACGCAGCTCGAAGGCGGGCTGACCGTGCGCTTCGAGAATGCGCCGGCAGGCCTGCGCACCGAACAACCGCAAACCAATCAACCTGGCCTGGCCGTGTCTTCACGCATCGGCTATCGCTCACTGTCGATGGGAGGTTCCCAATGAACTGGCGTGATCGTTTATTGCCGGCATCCTTTCGCGGTGTCGGTTTCTGGATCGACCAGGCGAAAACCCCGGTCGGGCGCAAAGGGCAGTTGCATGAATACCCGCAACGCGACCTGCCGTTTTTCGAGGACCTCGGCCAGCAGGCCAAGACCCACGATCTGACCGCGTTCATCATCGGCCCTGATTGTCTGGAGCAGCGCGACAAGTTGCTCAAGGCGCTGGAGCAGGGCCGTGGTGAGCTGGTGCATCCGTGGCTCGGACGCCTGCAAGTCAAAGTCGGCGAATGCGACATGACCCACACCCGCCAGGACGGTGGGTTGGTGACGTTCGCATTGAAGTTCTATCCCGATCAGCCTTTGCCGTTTCCGACCGCCACGGTCAGCACGCAGAAAGTGCTGCTGGTCAAAGCCGACGGTCTGTTGGGTTCGGCGGTGGCGCGTTTCGAACAGGCGATGACGTTGATCAAGGCAGCGCGGATCGGCATCACCAACCTGCGCAACAGCCTCACCGGCGTCTATGACGTGATCAAGGAGCAACTGAAACCTTTGATCGAGCAGTACCGGCAGATCACTGAACTGGTCAAAGCCGTGAAGGAGCTGCCCAAGGAAGTAGCGGCGGAATTCAAGGGTTTGCTCGGTGATATCAAGGAGCTGAAGGCGTTCGCCAAGGAAGGCTACCGGGGCGTGATCGCCGACGTGTCGCAGCAACTCGAAGCGATTCGCAAGGCCGATGCGCCGAAGATCACCACGGGCAAGGACACCAATGCCGCCGCGCAGGCGATGGCCGATCTGGTGCAGGACACGATGCTGGTCAAAGTGGCGCAGTGGGTGGCGTCGATGCCGGTGGCGACCACGCCGGTGAAGCTGGCGTCGACACCGTCGGTGGCTCAACAGTCAACGTCGCCGGTGAGTCGTCAGGAAGTTCCCGTCAGCGATGACATGCAAGCGCTGCGCACAGCGGTGACTGCAGCGATCGACCCGATGCTGGCGAAAGCCGGACCTGCGCACTTCCAGGCCATCAACGATGTAAAGGAAGCGCTCGTGGCTCATCTCAAAGCGGTGGCGTCCTCCGGCGTGCGTCAAGTCAGCAAATCGTTTCAGGAAAGCTTTCCGGCAGTGGTCGTGGCCTACAAACAGTTTGGCGACGCCACGCGGGTCGAAGAAGTGACTCAGCGTAACGCGATTACCCATCCCGGTTTCTCGCCCAACGATGTGAAAGTCTCGCGGGAGTGACGCCATGAACGAGATGGACAATCACGTCACGCTGACGGTCAACAATATGGAATACGGCGGCTGGAAAAGCGTCGAAATCACCGCCGATCTCGAGCGTCAGTTCCGCACCTTCAAGCTCGACATTACCTGGCAATGGCCGGGGCAGGCGGTGAGCAAACCGATTAAACCCGGCGACCCCTGCGAGGTAAAAATCGGCAAGGACCTGGTGCTCACCGGTTACGTGTTCAAAGCACCGATCCGCTATGACGGGCGGCAGATCAGCCTGACCATCGAAGGCAGTTCCAAGACTCAGGATCTGGTCGATTGCGCCGCTCGCAACCTGCCCAGCCAATGGCAGCAACAACCCTTGCTGACTATCGTCCGCGATCTGGCGAGCGAATATGGGCTGTCAGTGGTCAACGAGATCAGCGAAACCACACGCCTGACCAAACACACCATCGTGCCGGGTGAAACGGCATTCCAGTCGATCGACCGATTGCTCTCGCTGCTGCGGGTGTTTTCCACCGACAACGAGCTGGGCCAGTTGGTGTTGGCCAAACCCGGCAGCGGCGGCCGCGCCAGCGATGCGCTGGAGCTGGGCAAGAACATCCTGTCGGCCAGTGCGCCAATGGATTTCAGCCAGGTCTTTTCCGAGTACCGGGTGATCGGCCAGCAAAAAGGCTCGGACGCAAAAAGCGGCGCGGCGGTCAGCGAAGTCGAGTCGACCGCGGCCGATCTGAGTTTCAAGCGGCGGCGCACCACGGTGATCAATGAAGGCACGCAACTGACCTTTGAGTTGGCGCAGCAGCGTGCCCAATGGGAAAGCGCGACCCGCATGGGCCGCGCACAGACCACCACCTATCAGGTGCAGGGCTGGCGGCAGAGCAATGGCGATTTGTGGCGCCATAACACGCTGGTCAAGGTCAAGGATCCGGTGCTCGATTTCGATGGCGACATGCTGATCTCCAAGGTCACTTATTCGCTGTCGGCGCAGGGTTCGGTGACCACGCTGCAAGTGGCGCCGCCGCATACTTTTGATGCCAATCCCACACCTCCAAAAACAACCTCATAGGCCCGGAAAAGATCGCAGCCTTCGGCAGCTCCTACAGGCGTACGCCGATCTTGTGTAGGAGCTGCCGAAGGCTGCGATCTTTTGACCTCGGCCCGTTTCTTACGAGAACCAAGAATGAGCCTACTGACACGCCTGCTGGCGCGCGGCACTGTCGTGCTCGCCAATTCGGCTTCGAAACTGCAATCGCTGCAAATGCGCCTCACCGCCGGTGAAATCAACGACGACCTCGAACACTTCGAACCCTATGGTTTCACCAGCCATCCGCTGGCTGGCGCCGAAGGGGTCGTCACTTTCATCGGCGGCGACCGGTCCCACGCCATCGCCCTGGTCATCGCCGACCGACGCTATCGCCTGCAAGCACTCGCTGCCGGTGAAGTGGCGATCTACACCGACGAGGGCGACAAAATTCATTTCAAGCGCGGGCGGATCATCGACATCGAAACCGCCACGCTGAACATCCGCGCCAGCAGCGCGGTGAACTTCGACACGCCGGTGATCAACCAGACCGGCAAGATCGTTTCCACTGGCGATCAACTGGCCGGCGGCATCAGCCAGATCAAACACGTGCATGTTGGCGTGCAGGCCGGTAACGGTCAGACCGGCGCGCCGGCAGGAGGCCAATGATGTTCATCAGCCAGAACCTCCACGCCGCACTGACCCGTGCCGTCCTGATCAGCCTGTTCACCTGGCGTCGCGCCGCCGATGACGACGCCCTCGATGACGAAGAACGCTTCGGCTGGTGGGGCGACAGTTTTCCCACGGTTGCCGACGATCGCATCGGCTCGCGGCTGTGGCTGCTGCGCCGGGTCAAGCTGACCCGGCAAACGCAGATGGACGCCGAGTTCTATGCCCGCGAAGCCCTGCAATGGCTGCTCGACGACGGCCACTGCAGCGCCATCGACATCCTCAGCGAACGCCTCGACGCCCAGCGCCTGAACCTGCGCACGGTCCTGACCCTGGCCGACGGTGAACGTCTGGACATCAACCCCGATAACAGTTGGCAGGTGATCTATGCCGTTTGAAACCCCTTCGCTGCCGGTGCTGATCAAGCGCACCCAAAGCGACCTGGCCGGCGATTCGCTGCGCCAGTCCGATGCGCAAGTGCTCGCCCGCACCCTCGGCGGCGCCGCTTATGGTCTGTACGGTTATCTCGACTGGATTGCCGAGCAGATCCTGCCGGACAAGGCTGACGAGTCAACCCTGGAACGCATCGCCGCGTTGCGCCTGAATCAGCCGCGCAAAGCTGCGCAAGTGGCTACCGGCAGCGTCAGTTTTACCGCCACTCCCGGCGCCGTGCTTGACGTCGACACTCTGCTGCAAGCGAACGATGGCCGCACCTACAAAGTCACCGCCGCGCGCACCACGGTCAATGGCAGCAACAGCACCACAATTGCCGCGTTGGAGGCCGGCAGCCTCGGCAACGCTGACGCCGGTCTGACGCTGACCCCGGTGCAGCCGATTGCCGGGATTGTCGGCAACAGCTTCGTGGTGCTGGCGCCGGGCCTCAGCGGCGGTGTGGCGCGGGAAAGCCTCGAATCGCTGCGCTCGCGGGTCATCCGTTCCTACCGCGTGATTCCCCACGGTGGCGCGGCCAGCGACTACGAAACCTGGGCGCTGGAAGTGCCGGGTGTGACGCGGGCGTGGTGCCGGGGCGGCCTGCTCGGGCCGGGCACGGTGACGGTGTTCATCATGCGTGATGAAGACCCGCAACCGGTGCCGAACGATGAACAGTTGGCGGAGGTTCAGGAGTACATCGAACCGCTGCGTCCGGTGACCGCGGAAGTGCACGTGCAGCGACCGGTGCAAGTGCCGGTGGTGTATCGCTTCAAGAGCGTCAATCCGGACACCACCGCCGTGCGCGCCGCCGTTGAAGCGCAGTTGCGCGATCTGCACAACCGCGAGGCCGATCTCGGTGTGCCGCTGCTGATCAGCCATATCCGCGAAGCGATCAGCAGCGCCGGCGGCGAATACGATCACACGCTCACTGCTCCGGCCGCTGACGTGCCGGCCGGGCAAAGTGAACTGCTGACCTTCGGAGGCTGCGTATGGGGGGCATAAGAACCGCCGCGCAATACCAGGCGCAGTTGCGCGCCTTGCTGCCCAGTGGCCCGGCATGGGATCCGGAACGCGTGCCGGAACTCGAAGAAGTGTTGCAAGGCGTCGCCGTCGAACTGGCTCGTCTGGATGCGCGCGCCGCCGACCTGCTCAACGAAATGGACCCGGCCGGCGTCAGCGAACTGGTGCCCGACTGGGAACGCGTCATGCAATTGCCCGACCCGTGCCTGGGCACCACGCCACTGTTCGACGACCGCCGCCTCGCCGTACGCCGCCGCCTGCTCGCGGTCGGCAGCCAGGCTGTCGGCTATTACCTCGACATCGCCAAAAGCCAGGGTTACCCCAACGCCAGCATCACCGAACACGAAGCCCCACGCATGGGCCGTGCCCGGTTTGGTTCGGCGCACTGGGGCACCTGGGAAGCGCAATTCATGTGGACGCTCAACACCGGCGGCCGATTGCTGCTTGGCCGGCGTTATGGCGCTAGCTATTGGGGGGAGCGCTTCGGCGTAAACCCGGGCTCGGCGCTGGAATGCCTGATCCACCGCAGCGCGCCGGCGCATACCAAGGTGCATATCAATTATGACTAGGGAGGGATGAGGGATGGATTATCCGAAGAGTGTGCCGAGCGTCGGCCTGGTCGATGGGCGGTTTGTTGATGAAAACCCGGTTGCGGGGACGCCGGGCTCGTTGATTCCGGCCGTGTGGGGTAACAGCGTGACTCAGGAAATCCTGAGTGTGATTACCGGCGGGGGGCTGGAGGCTTCCGAAGCGGACAACGGTCAGTTGTTCAAGGCGATTCAGGCGATTGTCGGCGGCGCCAGTCCGATGCGTTCGGTGATTACCCGGCTGGCGGCCACGAAAACGCTCAGCGAACAAGAACTCGGGCTCGTGCTGATCGACGGCAGTCCCGGTGCCGTCACGTTGACGCTGCCGCCCGCCAATGCCGCGCTAGGTGTGCGCGATGTGATCGTTCGTCGGGTGGACAACAGTGGCAGTCGCATGGTGATCCAGGCGGCCGGTACTGACCGGATCCGTTTTCATACCCACCTCTCGCCGAATGGTTATGCGTTTTTCGTATTGATGGGGAGTGGCGATTGGTGGCATTTGCGCAGTGATGGGGCAGGGAATTGGTGGCCGCTGGGGCGACTTGATACCAGTGCCTTGGGTCGGCCGTTTTTCGAAACGACCATGCTGCTCAACCCGGGTGGCTACGGTATTCCCAACGGGGAACTGTTCAAGCGTACCGAGTGGCCATGGCTGTGGGATTTCGCCCAAGCGTCCGGCGCGTTAACAACCGAGGCTTCACGCGCTGGCAGAGAGGGAGGCTGGACCACTGGCGATGGCGCTTCGAACTTTCGTATTCCAGAAATTCGCGGTGAGTTTTTGCGAGTGCTGAGTGAAAGCAGGAACGTGGACAGCGGGCGGGCAATCGGCAGCCTCCAGGGTCATGCCTTGCAAACCCATAACCATTTTCTTCCTACCGGAACCGGTTCTTCTTTCCGCCCTGCACCTGCAATTCCCGATCCGGTATGGAATGTAGCCACTGATGTAAATTTTTCTCCGACGACCTCAACCGTGGCAACGACCTATCCCAATCCTGCGTTCGATTCCGATACCTACATCGGCAATATCGGCAATTTTGCCGGCGAAACCCGTCCTCGAAATATTGCCTTTCCCGCGCGTATCAAGCTCATCTGAGGTGCACATGTTCAATTATCTGATCGACGACAGCGGCGCGTTGTCTGGACCTGTCGAGTTTCCGTTGGTGCCGGGTATCGGTGTCCAATTACCGAGTAATGCTGTGACGCTGAGCGTTGAACTGGCACCCGCTTCACAGGGATATGCCTGGGCTTATGACAATGGTTCGTTGCAACAGCAAGTTGATTGTCGCGGCGATGTTTATCACACCGATACTGGTTTAAGGGAAAGTTGGACTGCGCTGGGCGAACTGCCTGTAGGCCTCACTCAATCGCCTTGGCCAGGTGGTTTTCACGCCTGGACCGATAGTGCCTGGCGGCTCGACGAAGTCGCGCGACTTGCGGATTTGAAGCGTGTTGTTTTTGCGCAACGCGATGCCCTGCTTGGCGAAGCCGTACTGCGCATAGCCCCCTTGCAATACGCCGAAGACATTGGAGATGCGAGTCATGAAGAACAGTTGCAACTGCTCGAATGGAAACTTTACAGCGTGGAGCTGAACCGCATCGACAGACAGCCCAGTTTTCCTGACGCGATCAATTGGCCGGTTTCGCCCGCCTGACCGTATGATTTTTCACAAAGAGATGTGCAATGGATTATCCAAAAAGTGTGCCCGGTGCGGGCTTGGTAAATGGAAAGTTTGCGGATGAAAACCCACTCACCGGAGTTCCGGGTTCATTAATCCCGGCTAGTTGGGGCAATGGCGTTACGCAAGAAATCCTGGAAGTCATAACAAGCACCGGGGCGACCGCCGACGAAAGTGATAACACTCAGCTCAAGACTGCTGTAAATACCCTGATTTCTAGGAAACAAAGCGAAAGCCTGGCGACTCAGGAAGACGCGGAAACGGGTACAAATTCGACCAAAGTGATGACTCCATTGCGAGTCTTTCAGGCCATTGGCAAGAAAGTCCTGCAAGCAACCGAGACGATAACCGGTACAGCAAAAGTCGCTTCTCAAGCAGAGGTCAATTCTGGCGTCAGTGATTCGGTCATGGTCACTCCCAAGAAACTCCGACTCGGGTTCATGGTGAGACTCGGCCCTTCTGGGTACTTAGTGTTTCCGTCCTGGATGGGCGGTCTGATCATCCAATGGATCAACGGTAGTGCCAGTCAGGCCGCTAACAATAACAACGGTGAGCTGAACTTGTGGCCGTTAGCATTTCCCAATGCATTATTTCTCGCAGTTGCCACCCATGAGGGAACTTCGACGGCAACATTTCTGACTTGGAATTCGGTGTCCTCGGTAAGTCGACAAGTAGGCATCAATGTGCGATGCCCTGATTACCCTAATGTTTCGATTTCCGCGCGTATCATCGGCGTGGGGTATTAAATATGTATTATTTTTCTCCGCAAACCAGCGGCTTTTATCATTCGCAACTGCATGGCCTGAATATACCGGCGGACGCGTATGAATTAAGCGAAGGCGAGTATTGCGCGTTGGTATCAAACGCCCCCAAAGGAACAGTTCTTTCTCTTGATAAAGATGGACTCCCGGAAAGAGTCCTGATGGCCGAACAGACTGCTGCCTCTCTTGAGCGTGTGTGGCGGGATAACCAGTTGCAGCTGACTCAATGGTTGGTGATTCGCGATATTGAAGAATTGGAAACGGGCGGGGGCACGACACTGCGTACCGAGGAATACAGACAACTTTTGGTTTATCGACAGGCGCTGCGCGACTGGCCTGATGATCCGGATTTTCCACAGAGTCGCTCGCGTCCGCTGGAACCCGATTGGCTTGAAAAAGCTATGCGAGCTCATAGCTAAGTTGTCTGGCTCAGTAAGCGCAGCGCATAAAGAACCTTAAAGGAATACTCACGTGGATTACCCGAAAAGCATTCCCGGCGCTGGCCTGGTCAACGGCAAGTTCGTTGACGAGGACGCGATCGCCGGTACACCCGGCTCGCTGATTCCAGCGAGTTGGGGCAACAGTGTCACGCAGGAAATACTCAGCGCGATTACCGCAGCGGGGCTGAGCCCGGACGAACAGCAAACTGATCAGTTAGCTCAAGCGATCCGGCAATTGTCCAAACCAGATCCAATGCAACAGTTTCCGGTGCAGGTTTACCGCAGGAATCTGCTGATCAACGGCGGATTCGATATCTGGCAACGCGGTACGACCAATCAGGCACCGAATGTCGGCGGCTACGTCGCTGATCGTTTCCGTTGCGACTGGAACGGCAATGCTGCGGTGAATATCTCTCGCCAGGATTTCGCGCCAGGCCAATCCGAAGTGTCGGGCGAGCCCGCTTGTTTTTTGCGTTGGCAGCAGACAACAGCCGGTGTCGGTTCCACTGAGCACAAAATTTCCCAATATATCGAGTCGGTCAGAACCCTGGCCGGTAAAACCGCCACCGTGACCTTTTGGGCGCGCTCCGATGCTGCGCGGCCGCTGAAGGTATTCATCACCCAGTACTTCGGAACGGGTGGCTCGGAGCCAGTGATGAAAGCGGTCGAGGTCTTTCAATTGACCACGGCTTGGGCCAGGTACACGGCCACCTTTCAGGTACCAGTGATTGCCGGGAAAATGCTCGGTGCCAATGATTGTCTGAGGCTGGCTTTTGATCTTCCGCTGAACTTAGTGCAAACGGTTGACCTGGCGAGAATTCAATTGGAAGAAGGGCCAGTTTCCACCCCGTTCGAAAATCGACCAGCTGCGGAAGAACTGATGCTGTGTCAGCGCTATTTTGAAAAGTCTTTCGCAAACCGCTTGCCTATCCGGGCAAACAACGGCCCAAGTACCTGTATCGCCACGTTCACCCAAGCCGCCGCGTCGAAGTCACCTCAATCCGGGATGGCGGTAACCATGCTGGTTCAGAAGCGCGTTCAGCCTACGATCAAGATGTATTGTCCTGGCGAGGCCAGCGGTGAAATCTGGAATTTTTCACTTGTGAAGGCATGTAACGGATCATTCGTGCAAAGTGTGACCGAGCGAAGTTTTGCGTTTGGCACAATGACACCGGTCGACAGTATTCCGGGACAGATACTGCAGATTGAATGGACAGCGGATGCCGAGCTCTAGGAGTAAACAATGAGTTATCAATTGACTACATGCGGCGTACTAAGGCTGAGCGATGCAGCTTATATCCCGCAAGATCCAACCAATCGCGACTGGCTTGATTATCAAGACTGGCTTTTATCTGGCGGCGAGGTAATGCCGGCAAACGATTCATTTGAAACTGCTCTGAACAGTCCCCTGAAAACTCTGGCAAATAAATGGCTGGCAACCATCAGCCGCCAGCCGTGATTCAATCGGGACAACATCCAGGGAGGATCAAGCATCATGCAGTTAACTGAAAAACACCTTACTGACATCATGCCCAACGCCCGCTCCCAAGCGGGCGTTTTTGTTTCGCCGCTCAACACCGCGATGGCCAAACAGCGCATCGATACGCCCAAGCGCATCGCTGCGTTTCTGGCACAGGTCGGCCACGAATCGGGCCAATTGCGCTACGTGCGCGAACTGGGCAACAACCAGTACCTGAGCAAATACGACACCGGCACGCTGGCGCTGCGTCTGGGCAATACTCCGGAAGCCGACGGCGACGGGCAAAAGTATCGCGGGCGTGGACTGATTCAGATCACCGGCCGGGCAAATTATCGTCAGTGCAGTCTCGGCTTGTTTGGCGATGAGCGTCTGTTGGCATTGCCCGAATTGCTCGAGCAACCGCAATGGGCGGCAGAATCGGCGGCGTGGTTCTGGGCGCAGAAGGGCTTGAACGAACTGGCCGACGCGGACCAGTTCAACACCATCACCCGGCGGATCAACGGCGGGTTGAACGGCTTGCAGGATCGCCTGGAAATTTGGGCACGGGCGAGGGCGGTGCTATGTCCGGCTCCTGGCGGGTGATTGGCCTGTTGTTGCTGGTGGCGGGGGCTTTCGCCGCGGCGTGGCAGTTTCAGGGCTGGCGTTACGGGCGGCAATTGGCCGACCAAGCGCGGTTAAACGCCGAAACGCAAAATCAACTCACTCTGACCGCCGCCACCGCGCAACAGGCCGAGCAGGATAAACGCCTGGCGCTGGAGCAACGGCTCGCGGCCAGTGAACAAACCCATTACCGAGCGCTGAGCGATGCCCAACGAGATCAGGATCGCCTGCGCGATCGCCTTGCTACTGCCGATGTGCGGTTGTCGGTCCTTCTCGACGCCGGCGACGTTGCCCACGGCTGTGCGGTGCCAGCCACCGCCGGCACCAGCGGCGTGGATTCTGCAACCGTACGCGCCCGACTTGACCCGG
The DNA here is from genome assembly GCF_004307505.1 of Pseudomonas sp. Sample_11. NCBI lineage: Bacteria > Pseudomonadati > Pseudomonadota > Gammaproteobacteria > Pseudomonadales > Pseudomonadaceae > Pseudomonas > Pseudomonas sp. Sample_11. Next base: position 25,494 of record NZ_RCOD01000106.1, on the reverse strand, counting down.
CGCATGCTCAACGAATTATCGCCATCACCGACGCCGGCGACCGTGGATTGATTGCCTTGCAGGCCTGTCAGGCCTATGTCAGAGCACTGGCGCCCGAACATCTTGAATGATTCTGTGTATTGAAAGCGCGTCCGGCTCGTGTACGGTGAAGACATTCCACACGATCCGGAGCTCGCCGTGAAAGAGACCACCCAACTGGCCGCAGAACTGGGCCGACGTCTGCAAGTGCTCAATGCCCATGTCACCACCGCCGAGTCCTGTACCGGTGGCGGTATCGCCGAAGCGATTACGCGGATTCCGGGCAGTTCGGCCTGGTTTGAAGCGGGGTACGTGACGTATTCCAATCGGCAGAAGACCCGGCAGCTGGATGTGCCGGGCGATTTGTTCGAGACGGTAGGGGCGGTCAGTCGCGAAGTGGTCGAGGCCATGGTGCGCGGTGCGCAGCAGCACAGCCTGGCGCATTTTGCCGTGGCGGTCAGCGGTGTTGCCGGCCCCGACGGCGGCACGCCGAACAAGCCAGTCGGCACGGTATGGCTGGCCTGGGGTGTTGGCGATGAGGTTTACAGTGAGGTTCAGCACTTCCCCGGCAACCGTGATGAAGTCCGCCGACAAACGGTGAAGGCCGCGCTAGAGGGGCTTGTGCGACTAGCGGCACGAGAAATCGAAAATCAGGGGTAGGCGATCTTCGAACGCTGTGGAATAATACTGGCTACTTATACAGGTGTTGGCCGTCAGGCCTTATTGATTACGTGAGGACTTTAATGGACGACAACAAGAAGAAAGCCTTGGCTGCGGCCCTGGGTCAGATCGAACGTCAATTCGGCAAGGGTGCCGTAATGCGTATGGGCGATCAGGACCGTCAGGCGATCCCGGCCATCTCTACTGGCTCTCTGGGTCTGGATATCGCACTCGGCATCGGCGGTCTGCCAAAAGGCCGTATTGTTGAAATCTACGGTCCTGAATCCTCCGGTAAAACCACACTGACCTTGTCCGTGATCGCCCAGGCGCAGAAAGCCGGCGCGACCTGCGCATTCGTCGACGCCGAACACGCGCTCGATCCAGAGTACGCCGGCAAGCTGGGCGTCAACGTCGATGATCTGCTGGTTTCCCAGCCGGACACCGGCGAACAGGCCCTGGAAATCACCGACATGCTGGTGCGCTCCAACGCCGTTGACGTGATCATCGTCGACTCCGTGGCGGCACTGGTACCGAAGGCTGAAATCGAAGGTGAAATGGGCGACATGCACGTCGGCCTGCAAGCACGTCTGATGTCTCAGGCGCTGCGTAAAATCACCGGTAACATCAAGAACGCCAACTGCCTGGTCATCTTCATCAACCAGATCCGTATGAAGATCGGCGTGATGTTCGGCAGCCCGGAAACCACCACTGGTGGTAACGCGCTGAAGTTCTACGCCTCGGTTCGTCTCGACATCCGCCGTACCGGCGCGGTGAAGGAAGGCGACGAAGTGGTCGGCAGCGAAACCCGCGTCAAGGTTGTGAAGAACAAGGTGGCTTCGCCGTTCCGTCAGGCCGAGTTCCAGATTCTTTACGGCAAAGGCATCTACCTCAACGGCGAGATGATCGACCTGGGTGTGCTGCACGGTTTCGTCGAGAAGTCCGGCGCCTGGTACGCCTACGAAGGCACCAAGATCGGTCAGGGCAAGGCCAACTCGGCCAAGTTCCTGGCGGACAACCCGGAAATCGCCGCGAAGCTCGAGAAGCAGCTGCGTGACAAGCTGCTGTCGCCAGCGGTGATCGCGGACTCCAAGGCCTCGGCGGTCAAAGAGACCGAAGACGACCTGGCCGACGCTGACCTCTGATACCAGCGATGACCACCGCCGTACTGGATACCCTCGTCGCGGTGCGGCGAACCGCCCTGGACCTGCTCGCACGTCGCGAGCATGGTCGAGTCGAATTGACGCGTAAGCTGCGTCAGCGCGGCGCCGAGGCGGAGCTGATCGAAACAGCCCTCGACCGTTTGACGGAAGAGGGGCTGCTTTCCGAAGCCCGTTACCTTGAAAGTTTTGTTTCCTACCGTGCCCGTTCCGGCTATGGCCCCCTGCGAATTCGCGAGGAGCTCAGCCAGCGGGGTTTGCAACGTACCGATATCGAAATCGCCCTGCGCGAAAGCGGTATCAACTGGCAGGCGCAGCTTCAGGATACGTGGCAACGCAAGTTCTCCGGGCATTTACCGATTGATGCGAAAGAGCGGGCCAAGCAAGGCCGGTTTCTGGCGTATCGGGGGTTCTCGATGGAGATGATCAACCGCTTGTTCAGCGGTCGAGGGATGGACGATTAGACCGATTCAACAAAAAAGGCCCGCTATTTTTTAGAAAATAGCGGGCCTTTTTTTGCTTTCAAATCACGTTGAAAGGTTCGCGTGAGTGTTGTGCTGTGGGCGATTTTGAATCGGCCCGGTTTTCCGGCAGGTTGATAAAGTCCACCAACTCCCTCAAGCGACCATGGGTACGGCCATTGAAGGCAAACGCCAGCCGTGCCAGATGGCTGAACTGTGCATCGTCGTGTTCTTCACCGCTGTAGGCGTGTTGATGAAACTCGTCGCTCAGGCACAGGTCGGCGAACTCTTCCTGCATCTGCGTCAATGCCTGATCGCTGAGCTTGTGGTTCATGCGAATCACAAATTGCCGCTTGAGCCAGCGGCTGGAGTGGAAGTTGCTGTAGAACTGATTGATCTCGTCCACCGCTTCTTCAACGCTGTAAACCAGGCGCATCAACTTCATATCGGTCGGTAGGATATAGCGGTTTTCTTCAAGCTGATTGCGGATGAAGTCCAGCGCACCTTGCCAGAAGGTACCGCCCGGAACATCCAGCAACACCACCGGCACCAATGGGCTTTTGCCGGTCTGAATCAGTGTCAGCACTTCCAGCGCTTCATCAAGGGTGCCAAACCCGCCCGGGCACAGTACCAGCGCGTCTGCCTCTTTGACGAAGAACAGTTTGCGGGTGAAGAAAAAGTGGAATGGCAACAGATTGTCGGTGCCGTCGACGGTGGGGTTGGCATGTTGTTCGAAGGGCAGGGTGATGTTGAAACCCAAGCTGTGATCTCGACCGGCTCCTTCGTGGGCGGCGGCCATGATGCCGCCGCCGGCGCCGGTGATGACCATCATGTCCGCACGCGTCAGCGCTGCGCCGAGTTCGCGGGCCATCGCGTATAGCGGATGTTCCACCGGCGTGCGTGCCGAACCGAAAACGGTGACTTTGCGCCGGCCCTTGAATTGTTCGAGCACGCGGAACGCCTGCTCCAGTTCACGCAGGGCTTGCAGGGTGATCTTGGCGTTCCAGCGGTTGTGGTCTTCCTGAGCCATGCGCAGCACGGTCAGGATCATGTCGCGGTAGATGGGGATGTTCGGGCTGTCGGTGGAAACACGGTTGAGTTGCGCTTCGACCTGGCTGATGAGGTCGCCGCTTTCTTGAAAATGACGGCTCAAGAGGTCATTCGGTTGATAAGGCATTCAACGTCTCCTTCTGTACAGAGCGGTTAGCCCTGACAACCAGCGTCCGGGTCGCACTGCAAAAACACACAGGGCCGGCAGTTCCATTTCTGCCGTTAACGAATGATCGGGAATACTCTCAATCTAGACCCTCGCACGCATTCGCGCTGACTTGAACAGTGCGCTGTAACGTTTTGCCTGGCAACCGCTTACTGATTTGCGCCAAAGCCCCGCCGCTCGTCTGAACGTATCGCAAAGGGCCATCACTCTGATTTACTCAAATACAGACGTCGCAAGACAACCTTGCGTTTGCGCAAGGCAAAGCAATTCAAGGATTCGTGGGTGGCAAGGAGGCGGGATGCATGGTCAGAGTGGTTCTGGAGATCGATACGCAGCTGTATCGAATGTTGCAGGAGTCGGCCGAGACGCATCAATTGAGTCTCGAAGAAGAGTGCTGCCGACGATTGGCCGGCGGCGAGCGTCGCTCGCGCTATCTGCAGGCGCTGGTGGCGGAACTGCGCGCCGAGGATGAACAGCGGCGCGCCAAGGCTTCGCGCTGATTACTTCTTTTTCGCTGGCGCGGCTTTCGGGCAATCGGATTCTTGGTAGCTGGCCGAGCCGATCGCTTTGTTGGTTTTCACTTCGGTGAAGTCGTAACGCATGATCGCGCCCTTGGCCATCAGCTTGCGGTACGACGGGTTGTTGCACACCGACGCGCCCAACTGGAAATACACAGCCTTGGGATCGGCGCGCATCTTGTCGGCGTGGCTCTTCTGCACGCTCAGATGGTTGATCAGCTGTGTGCCTTCGACGGTGTAGCCTTGATCAAGAATGTCTTCATTGATCGCCCGTGGCGTGCCGACGCTGCTTTGGGCGGCGACGTTGCGCAGCTCTCGGTTCAGATTCTGCTCACTCAGGGACGCAGCCTGAGCGGTAAAGGACGACGCCAGCAGAATGGCAGCGGTGGGAACGATAAGGCGCAGCATGAAACTCTCCTGATTCGGTGACTGGTGGTTCGACCCGTCACGGGGCGGTGCGTTCAGTGGCGGCGAATTATAGGTGAGCCGGTCTGGACGGTACAGGCTTGTGGCCGTCGCTCTGGTAAACTGCCGGCCTTTATTGCCCTGCCGAGTGTCGTTCGTGTCGAGTTTTCCTGTCTGCCGGTGTTGCCTGCGATGATCCATGCCCCCAACGCCGTGGCCCGCCTGCGCGATCAGCGTGAGGACGAAGGCATCAAGCCGATTCAGGCGCGCGGCTTTCGCTCCGAGCGTTGCCGCGATTGCCGGGTCATCATCAGTCATTGCCTGTGCGCGTGGCGGCCAAGCGTCGACACCCGTTCCGGCGTGTGCCTGATCATGACCGGCAAGGAAGTGTTCAAGCCAAGCAACACCGGTTGGCTGATTGCCGATGTGGTGCGCGACAACCATGCGTTCATCTGGTCACGCACCGAGCCCGACCCGCAGATGCTTGAACTGCTCAACGATCCGCAGTGGCAGCCGTATCTGGTGTTTCCGGGTGAGTATGTCGAACCGTCGCGGGTGACCAACACGGTGACAGTCGATAGCAGCAAGCGCCCGCTGTTCATACTGCTGGATGCGACCTGGACCGAGGCGCGCAAGATCTTTCGCAAGAGTCCATATTTCGACCGCTTGCCGATCCTCAGCCTGCTGCCCGACAAGCTCTCGCGCTATCGCCTGCGCCGTTCGACCCGCAGCGAGCACCTGTGCACCGCCGAAGTCGCGGCGTTGTGCCTGGAATTGGCCGGTGACAGCGATGCCGCCTCGGCGCTGGACGCCTATTTCGATGTGTTCAGCCAGCATTACCTCGGTGCCAAGCAGCAACTGGACATGAATGAATCAACGCCCGCTCACGCCGAGCTGCTGCCCTATATACGAAAGCCGCAGCCGGAGTTGGCCCGATAGTGGCCCATACTGTCGACAGCGCTGGCCATCTTGCTTGACCACCCCGGCTGCGCTGGGCATGCTTGGCGCCGATTAGGGTGCGGCCAAGGTTTGAGACGCCGTGTTTGCTGTTGATTGGCGTTGAACGTGCCCCTGCGGATATCGCTTGAAAGCGCTGTCTCGAGTTGCTTTGGCCAGACCGGAATCTACCGCGTCTGCCATCAAAAACAGGATCATTTGAAAAATGGCCACATACGACATCCTGATTGCCGATGATCACCCCCTGTTTCGCAGCGCCCTGCACCAAGCGGTGACGCTGGGCCTTGGCCCGGACGTGCGGCTGGTGGAAGTAGCGAGCATCGCCGAACTGGAAGCCCGCCTGACCGAGAAGGCTGACTGGGATCTGGTCCTGCTGGATCTGAACATGCCCGGCGCCTATGGTTTTTCCGGGCTGGTGCTGCTGCGCGGGCAGTATCCGCAGATTCCGGTGGTGATGGTCTCGGCTCAGGAAGAAGCTTCGGTGATGGTCAAGTCCCGCGAGTTCGGCGCCAGTGGCTTCATTCCCAAGTCCAGTGATCTGAGCGTAATTCAGGAAGCGGTGCGCAAGGTGCTCGATGGCGACGTGTTCTGGCCGCCGCAAGCGTTCGAAGCAGTGAGCGTGTCGGATGAAGCGAAAGCTGCCAGCGATGGCCTTGCCAGCCTGACGCCGCAACAGTTCCGCGTGCTGACCATGGTCTGCGAAGGTCTGCTGAACAAGCAGATCGCTTATGAGCTGAGCGTGTCGGAAGCGACCATCAAGGCCCACGTCACGGCGATCTTTCGCAAATTGAACGTGCGCACTCGCACGCAAGCGGCTTTACTGCTGCAACAACTTGAGTCAATTCCCAGCCAGTGATGGCTGGCGGTTTCACGCTTTTTTGACTTTCGTTGATCTAGCTTCCCCACACCTCTTTGGCTGGTTTCTTTCTTATGTCACCTTTCAAGGGCCAGACCGGCCTGAAACGCATCCTCAACGCGTCCGGCTATTCGCTCGATGGCCTGCGCGCCGCCTTCACTGGCGAAGCGGCATTCCGCCAACTGGTGCTGCTCAACGTGGTGCTGATTCCGCTGACATTCTTCCTCAATGTCAGCCGGGTCGAGCAGGCGGTGTTGATCGCGGTTTGCTTGCTGGCGCTGATTGTCGAGCTGCTCAATTCGGCGGTGGAAGCGGCCATTGACCGCATCTCGCTGGAATTGCATCCGCTGTCGAAGAACGCCAAGGACATGGGCAGCGCCGCGCAGTTCGTGGCGCTGAGCATGATCGGACTGGTGTGGGCGGTGATTCTGCTTTAAGCGATGGTCGGCAAGACGATCTCGTCGCTGCGCTGCACCCCGGCGGTAAAAGCGCGGCACAGCTCGAGAAACTCGCGCATTGCCGAGGTCTGGTACTTCTGTTTGTGCCAGATGAAATAGAACTGCCGGGCCAGGTCCAGATCCGGCGTCTCCACCGGCACCAGACTGCCGCGCCGGAAGGCATCGCGCAGCGCCAGCCGCGAAATGCAGCCAATCCCCAGCCCTGATTCCACTGCGCGCTTGATCGCTTCGGTGTGTTCCAGCTCGAGACGAATGTTCAGCGCGCTGCGATGGTGACGCATAGCTTGGTCGAAGGTCAGCCGCGTGCCGGAACCCTGCTCGCGCAGAATCCATGCCTCATGGGTCAGCTCTTCCATTGTCGCACTGCCGCGTTTGGCCAACGGATGCTGCGGCGCGCAGAACACCACCAGCTCATCCTCGACCCAACTCTGCACTTCGATGTCAGGGTGGCTGCAATCGCCTTCAATCAGACCCAGATCAATTTCGTAGTGGGCAACTTGTTGCACGATATTGGCAGTGTTCTGCACGTGCAGCTTGACCTGACTTTCGGGGTGGCGCTGCATGAAGCTGCCGATCAGCAGGGTGGCCAGATAGTTGCCAATGGTCAGCGTCGCCCCCACTGATAAAGAGCCGAAACCGGATTTGCCATTGAGCAGGTCTTCGATTTCCTTGGCCTGGTCGAGCAGGGCGACCGCTTGCGGCAACAGTTGTTTGCCGAGGGCGTTGAGGCTCAGACGTTTGCCGGCGCGGTCGAACAGTTGGCAGCTGGACTGGCGCTCCAGTTCGGTGATCGAAGTGCTGGCCGCCGATTGCGAGAGGTTGAGCAGACCCGCAGCACGGGATACGCTTTCCTGCTGGGCGACGGCGACGAAGACTTGCAGTTGACGGAGAGTAAATCGCATATCGATATAACCGATAACCCTTATCTTAATAATCCAGTTAACAGATATTGTCGTCGCTATTAGAATGCGATGCAATTGCGCACGTTGAGCCTTATTGAGCTGCGCAGACCAATCTCCAGGAGTCAAACGTACATGAGCAACATGAACCACGAGCGTGTCCTCAGTGTTCATCACTGGAACGACACTCTGTTCAGCTTCAAGTGCACCCGCGATCCGGGCCTGCGCTTCGAGAACGGTCAGTTCGTGATGATCGGCCTGCAACAGCCCAACGGCCGCCCGCTTATGCGCGCTTACTCGATCGCCAGCCCGAACTGGGAAGAGCATCTCGAGTTCTTCAGCATCAAAGTGCAGGACGGTCCGCTGACCTCCCAGCTGCAGCACTTGAAGGAAGGCGATGAGATCATCATCTCGAAGAAGCCTACCGGCACGCTGGTTCTTGATGACCTGAACCCGGGCAAGCACCTGTACCTGCTGAGCACCGGCACCGGTCTGGCGCCGTTCATGAGCGTCATTCAGGACCCGGAAACCTACGAGCGCTTTGAGAAAGTGATCCTGGTTCACGGCGTACGTTACGTTAACGAAGTCGCCTACCGCGAGTTCATCACCGAGCACCTGCCGCAGAACGAGTTCTTTGGCGAGGCGCTGCGTGACAAGCTGATCTACTACCCGACCGTGACCCGCGAGCCGTTCGAGAATCAGGGCCGCCTGACTGACCTGATGCGCAGCGGCAAGCTGTTCAGCGACATCGGCCTGCCACCGATCAACCCGCAGGACGACCGCGCGATGATCTGCGGCAGCCCGAGCATGCTCGACGAGACCAGCGAAGTGCTCGACAGCTTCGGCCTGAAGATCTCGGCGCGGATGCGCGAGCCGGGTGATTACCTGATCGAGCGTGCGTTCGTCGAGAAGTAAGCGCCACAGAGAGCCCCCATTGCCTTGCAGGCAATGGGGGCTTTTTTATGCCTGAAGCATTTCCTTCATGCCTGCCACGATCCAAGGAGCTGCCGAAGGCTGCGATCTTTTGATCTTGCTTTTTAAAATCAAGATCAAAAGATCGCAGCCTTCGGCAGCTCCTACACTGGGCGCGGTTTCAGGCTGTGGCCGGGATGACTTCCAGCACGCGGATCTGTTCGGGCGTCGGGTAATGCCAGCGCACGTCCAGGTCCCAGAACTGCGCACCATATTCACGTTCCGGCGCCGGCGTCTGATACGCCGGGCGCGGATCCTGCGCCAGGCACTGCTCGATCAGCTCAACCAACGGCTCATCGAGGCGCTGAGCGTGGGCGTGCGCCTGTTTCAAAGCCGAATCCGTCCACTGCACGTCGATCAACTGCGGCGCGGCGCTGGCGATGTCATTGGTTGCCCCGGGAATGATGTCGGCGTACGGCACGTACGGTTTGATATCCAGCACCGGTGTGCCGTCGAGCAGATCGATCCCGGAGATAAACAGCCGATTGCCTTCGACCCTGTCGAGCTTCACCACCGACTGCCCGATGCCATTGGGGCGGTGCGTGGCGCGGGTGGCGAATACGCCCATCGACTTGTTGCCACCCAAGCGCGGCGGACGGACTTTCAGGCGTGGCTTTTCCTCCAGTGCCTGATGGAACAGAAACAGTAGCCAGACATGACTGACCTGTTCCAGGCCCTGCACGGCGTCACCCTGATCGAACGGCGCGACCAGTTCCAGCACGCCACGGGCGGCCGGTGCCAGTTGCGGCTGGCGGGGGATGGCGAACTTCTCCTTGAAGCAGGAGCGCACGAAGCCGATGGGGGAGACGCTGTAAGTCATGGTCTGGGATCGAAGCGGGTAGGGCGGGCATGATAACCCGGCTCGCTTCAAGTCTGGTGGTGACAGGGCGGACGCCATCGCTGGCAAGCCAGCTCCCACAGGTTTTTGAGTGAACCTGGATTGTTCAAACACCAAAGAACCCTGTGGGAGCTGGCTTGCCAGCGATAGTCACACCGCCGATGTCAGAGGCTGAAGCCACCATCCAGCGGAATGATATTCCCGGTCATATAAGCCCCCGCCGTACTCGCCAGGCTGATCGCCAGCGCCGCCATCTCTTCCTCACGCCCCCAGCGCTTCATCGGAATCAGCGCCGTATCCTCAGCCAACGCCTGTTCATCATTACCAATATGCTGGGTCATCTTGCTCGGAAAGCGACCCGGCGCAATCACGTTGACGTTGATGTGCTGGCTCACCAGTTCTCGCGCCAGAATGCGCGACAACTGATGCAGGGCGGCCTTGCTCGGCCCATAGGCGTAAGCCTGCTCGCCAAACGAAGAAATTCCCGCCACCGAACCGATATTGATGATCCGCGCCGGATTTGCCGCCGAACCAGCCTTGCGCAGCAACGGCAGGAACTGCTGAATGCAACTGAACACCGAGGTCACGTTGAGCTGCATGACTTTCTCCCAGCCCTTGACCGGATAACTCTCCAGCGGCGCGCCCCACGTGGTGCCGGCGTTGTTCACCAGAATGTCCAGATGAGTGATCTGCTCACCCAGACGCGCGGCCAGTTCCCGCACGCCTTCTTCAGTGGCCAGATTCGCCGCCACGCCGTGGCAGATGCCCATGGCGCCAAGTTCTTCAGCGGTTTGCTGGCAGGCTTCGACGTCGCGCGAGCACACGTAGACATGGGCGCCGGCCTCGACGAATGCCTTGGCGATCATTTTGCCGATACCACGAGTACCGCCAGTCACCAGAGCGGTGCGGCCTTGCAGGGAGAAGTAGGGATGCATGGCGAGTCCTGAAGATTAGGGATCAGTACACTCTAGGCCATGCGGCCAGCTGCAAGCTGCAAGCTACAAGCGGCAAGTCAAACACCGTGCCCCGCCTTGCCGCTTGTAGCTTGCAGCTTGCAGCTTGCAGCTGTTTTCAGGCTCTCACGCGCAGCGTGAGCCCTTTGAGGAAATTACGCAGCAACTGGTCGCCACAAGGACGGTAGTTGGTGTGGCCGACCTTGCGGAACAGCGCGCTCAGTTCAGGCTTGGATACCGGAAACTCGGCGGCTTTGAGGATCGCGTGCATGTCGTCTTCTTTCAGTTCGAAGGCCACGCGCAGTTTTTTCAGGATGATGTTGTTGGTCACCGGCACTTCGATCGGCTGCGGCGGACGGCTTTCGTCCTTGCCGCGCTTGAAGATCACCAGGCCGTCGAGGAAGTGCGCGATGACTTCGTCCGGGCAGCGCACGAAGCCTTCTTCATCTTCTTCTTTCTTGTCGAGCCAGGTGATGACATCGGCGAGCGTGACGTCCATGCCGCCCAGTTTGATGATCTCGACAACTTTCTTGTCGCTGATGTCGAGCATGTAGCGCACGCTGCGCAGTACGTCGTTATGAACCATGTCGGTATTCCTGATGCGTTGTGGGCAGCGCTCGCGGGCGCTGCCGGAATGTGGGGCGGCAGAGGAAGTCTTAAAACTTCTCTTTGCCGGACAGGTAGCGCCATTGGCCGAGCGGGACCTTGCCGATCGACACGCCGCCGATGCGGATGCGGCGGATGCCGATGACCTTCAGGCCGACCGCTTCGCAGAACTGCGCGATGATTCCCGGCTGCGGGTTTTTCATGGCGAAGCGCAGACGGTTTTCGTTCTGCCAGCTGGCCTTGACTGGCGGCAGCTCCTTGCCCTTGTGGGTCAGGCCATGCTGTAAACGGTTGAGGCCGTGGGCAGCCATCTCACCTTCGACTTCGACGATGTATTCCTGCTCGATCTTCGCCGCGTCAGCGGTGAGCTTGCGCAGGATTTTCCAGTCCTGGGTGAACACCAGCAGGCCGCTGGCCTTGGGCTGCAGGTCGGCGCTGGCGGTCAGGCGCAGGAAATGCCCGCGCAACGGACGCTTGCCGTAGCGATGCTCTTCGCTGAGGGTTTCGGCGCTGAGCGTTTGCATGGCGCTGTCGACATCCATGCCGGCGGGCGCGTTAAGCAGGATGGTCACCGGCTCCGGCGCGGTGGCCCTGGCGTCCTTGTCGAGCTCGACCTTTTGCTCGCCGACCTTGAATTGCGGCTCATCGATGACTTCGCCGTCCACGGTGACCCAGCCGCCCTCGATGAACAGCTCGGCCTCCCGGCGTGAGCAACCGACCAGTTCGATGAGGCGTTTGGAGAGGCGAATCGGGTCAGTCATGACGGGGCCGTAACAAAAAAGGGGTGGGCATTGTACCTGTGTGGAAGCGGTTAAGCCCGGTTCCATTTGCAGGCGCTATATTCAATGTGGAAGCGAGCCTGCTCGCGAAGGCGTCCTGCCAGTCTATGTGTGCAGTGACTGATACACCGCATTCGCGAGCAGGCTCGCTCCCACAGGGTTCCATGGTGTGTCAGCCGTTACTTGAGCGCTGTTGGGACTGCCGCAAGCGCATATGCAGCAGCGGATACGGCTGGCCCATGCCATCGACCTCGGAGCGGCCGATCACTTCAAATCCCTGCTTTTCATAAAAGCCCAAGGCTTGCGGGTTCTGCTCATTGACGTCGAGTTCATCGGCGTTGAGCCGTTCGATCGCATATCGGAGCAACTGCTTGCCCAAGCCTTGACCACGATGATCAGGATCGATGAACAACATTTCAATCTTGCCCGCCGCCACACCGGCAAAACCGGTGATGCGCTGCTGGCGATCCTTGGTGCAGATCAGCATGACCGCATCAAGATAGCGGGTGAGCACCAGATTGCGCAGCAGCTCGATGTAGCTGTCCGGCAGGAACTGGTGAGTCGCACGGACCGAGGCCTCCCAGACCCGGGTCAGTTCTTCGTAATCGCTGATTTTCGGTGTGTGAATGACCGAATGCTGACGCATGTGCGTGTGCCTCTTGTGCGGTTCAAGGGAGTCCGTCCCCCGCTAAACGATAGCCGCAAAAAAGCCCCGCATCTCGTAAAAGAGCGGGGCTTCTGGATACAGCGCTATTCACTTGTGGGAGCGAGCCTGCTCGCGAAAGCATTGTGTCAGGCAATATTTGCAGCGACTGACCCAGCGCATTCGCGAGCAGGCTCGCTCCCACAGGTATTTTGTGGTGCTTAGATCTGCTCAGCCCACAGGTCGTATTCGTCGGCGTCAGTCACCTTGCACCAGACCTTGTCGCCCGGCTTCAGGTTGCTGCCATTGTCGATAAACACGTTGCCATCGATTTCCGGGGCGTCGAAGAAGCAACGGCCGACCGCACCTTGCTCGTCAACTTCATCCACCAGCACTTCAATCTCACGACCGATGCGCATTTGCAGGCGTGCCGAGCTGATCGCCTGCTGGTGCGCCATGAAGCGCTCCCAGCGATCCTGCTTGACGTCGTCCGGCACCACTTCCAGATCCAGATCATTCGCTGGCGCGCCGTCCACCGGCGAGTACTGGAAGCAGCCGACGCGGTCGAGCTGGGCTTCGGTCAGCCAGTTGAGCAGGTACTGGAAGTCTTCTTCGGTTTCGCCCGGGAAGCCGACGATGAAGGTCGAACGGATGATCAGGTCCGGGCAGATTTCGCGCCAGTTCTTGATGCGTGCCAGGGTCTTGTCTTCGAACGCCGGGCGTTTCATCGACTTCAGGACTTTCGGGCTGGCGTGCTGGAACGGGATGTCCAGGTACGGCAGGATCTTGCCGGCGGCCATCAGTGGAATCAGCTCGTCGACGTGCGGGTACGGATAAACGTAGTGCAGGCGGACCCAGACGCCCAGGGTGCTCAGCGCCTCGCAAAGCTCGGTCATGCGGGTTTTCACCGGCGCGCCGTTCCAGAAGCCGGTGCGGTATTTCACGTCGACGCCGTAGGCGCTGGTGTCTTGCGAGATCACCAACAGCTCTTTAACGCCGGATTTGACCAGGCGCTGCGCCTCGTCGAGCACATCGCCAACCGGACGGCTGACCAGTTTGCCGCGCATCGACGGGATGATGCAGAACGAGCAGCTGTGGTTGCAGCCTTCGGAAATCTTCAGGTACGCGTAGTGGCGCGGGGTCAGCTTGATGCCTTGCGGTGGCACCAGGTCGATCAGCGGGTTGTGATCCTGACGCGGCGGCACCACTTCGTGCACGGCGTTGACCACTTGTTCGTACTGCTGCGGACCGGTCACGGCCAACACGCTCGGGTGCACGTCGCGGATATTGCCTTCTTCCACGCCCATGCAACCGGTGACGATGACCTTGCCGTTTTCCTTGATCGCTTCACCGATCACTTCCAGCGACTCGGCCTTGGCCGAATCGATGAAGCCGCAGGTGTTGACCACCACGACGTCGGCGTCCTGATAGGTGGACACCACGTCATAGCCTTCCATGCGCAGCTGGGTCAGGATGCGCTCGGAGTCGACCAGTGCTTTCGGGCAACCCAGAGATACAAAGCCAACCTTTGGATTGGCCGGCGCAGGAGTGGTGGACATGTCTAACCTCGGTGTTTTGTGACGTCGCTGGCCACGCGCGGCAGCTGACGGATGGGCGCTTGAGATGCGCCTCTGATCAAAAAGTGCGCAATTCTAGCGGCGGGCAACGCACTTGACCAGCTTTATACGGGGAAATACGACGAGTGCTGCGCTATGCTTCGCGCCGTTGAGCTTTACCGATTTCGTGCAGTCAATCATTGGTCTGTAACAACAGGTAAAACAGCGCATGCTGCAACTCAAAGCATAGTGCTTCCCTCAGAGAAGCCGGTATCGAGATCAGGAGTGTTGGATGGGTCAGGCAAGTAGTCATGCGGCGGGCGCCGAGGGTTCGGCAAGCAGACCGCTGAGCATGCTGGTCGCGGCAGTCGGGGTAGTTTATGGCGACATCGGCACAAGCCCGTTGTACACCCTCAAGGAAGTGTTTTCCGGCGGTTATGGTGTGCCGGTCAATCACGACGGCGTGCTGGGCATTCTGTCGTTGATCTTCTGGTCGCTGATCTGGGTGGTCTCGATCAAGTACATGATGTTCGTCCTGCGCGCCGACAACCAGGGCGAGGGCGGCATCATGGCCCTGACGGCACTGGCACGGCGGGCAGCGGCGGGGCGCAAGCGCCTGCGCACGCTGTTGGTGGTGTGCGGGCTGATTGGTGCGGCGCTGTTCTACGGCGACAGCATGATCACCCCGGCCATTTCGGTGCTGTCGGCGATCGAAGGCCTCGGCCTGGCGTTTGAAGGCATCGATCACTGGGTGGTGCCGCTGTCGCTGGTCGTGCTGGTCGCGCTGTTTCTGATTCAGCGCCACGGTACCGCGCGGATCGGCATTCTGTTCGGGCCGATCATGGTCACCTGGTTCCTCGTCCTCGGCGCCCTCGGTGTGTACGGCATCAGCCACACCCCGGAAGTGCTGCACGCACTGAACCCGATGTGGGCGGTGAATTTTTTCGTCGTGCACCCGGGCATGGGCGTCGCAATTCTCGGCGCGGTAGTGCTGGCGCTGACCGGCGCCGAAGCGCTGTACGCCGACATGGGCCACTTCGGCCGCAAGCCGATCGCTCGCGCCTGGTTCCTGCTGGTGCTGCCGGCGCTGGTGCTGAATTACTTTGGCCAGGGCGCGTTGCTGCTGGAAAACCCTGACGCCGCGCGTAACCCGTTCTACCTGCTGGCACCGAGCTGGGCGCTGATTCCGCTGGTCGGCCTTTCCACCCTGGCCACGGTGATCGCTTCGCAAGCGGTGATTTCCGGCGCGTTCTCCCTGACCCGTCAGGCGATCCAGCTCGGTTACATCCCGCGCATGTACATCCAGCACACCTCCAGCGACGAGCAGGGCCAGATCTACATCGGCGCGGTGAACTGGGCGCTGATGGTCGGCGTGGTCCTGTTGGTGCTGGGCTTCGAATCCTCCGGTGCACTGGCCTCGGCCTACGGCGTGGCAGTGACTGGCACGATGCTGATGACCACCATTCTGGTGTCGGCGGTCATGCTGCTGCTGTGGAAGTGGCCACCGATCCTCGCGGTGCCGGTGTTGCTTGGCTTCCTGTTGGTGGACGGTCTGTACTTCGCCGCCAACGTGCCGAAAATCGTTCAGGGCGGCGCCTTCCCGGTGATCGCCGGTATCGCCCTGTTCGTGCTGATGACCACCTGGAAGCGCGGCAAACAACTGCTGGTCGAACGCCTCGACGAAGGCGCGCTGCCGCTGCCGATCTTCATCAGCAGCATCCGCGTGCAACCGCCGCATCGCGTGCAGGGCACAGCGGTGTTCCTCACCGCCCGCTCCGACGCCGTGCCCCACGCGCTGCTGCACAACCTGCTGCACAACCAGGTGCTGCATGAGCAAGTGGTGTTGCTGACGGTGGTCTACGAAGACATCCCGCGTGTGCCGCCATCGCGGCGCTTCGAGGTCGAAGCGCACGGAGAGGGTTTCTTCCGGGTGATCCTGCATTTCGGTTTCACCGACGAGCCCGACGTGCCGCAAGCGCTGAAGCTGTGTCATCTGGATGATCTGGACTTCAGCCCGATGCGCACGACCTACTTCCTCAGTCGCGAGACGGTAATTGCCTCGAAACTCGAGGGGATGGCGCGATGGCGAGAGGCGCTGTTTGCGTTCATGTTGAAGAATGCCAATGGGAACTTGAGGTTCTTTAATCTACCGCTGAACCGAGTGATTGAGTTGGGGACGCAGGTCGAGATGTAAGCCCCGCCGCAATTGAAAAGCCCCCGTCAGCCTTGTGGCTGGCGGGGGCTTTTTTGTGCCTGCACATAAACTTTCAATCCATCGTATATCCCCTGTGGGAGCGAGCCTGCTCGCGAAGGCTTAGTGCCAGTCGAAGCATGTGGTGGCTGAACCACCGCATTCGCGAGCAGGCTCGCTCCCTCAAGGGTCTGCGGTGTTAGGGGCTATCAGGTAATTCTTTTTCAGATTCAGTCTTCGTCCGCGCAGGTCGTGGGATCAGCGCTTGGATCACGTCATCAACCAAGGCTTTGCCCATCACCGTCAGGTAATGCGCAGCCCAGGCATGGCGGTCGGTGTCTCTGTTGAAAGCAGCGTCTTCTGCGAAGGATTTGGCAAGGGACAGCAGGTCGGAGGATTGGGACAAGGCATTGATGATCGGGACGCCGGAGCGGACGTTGAAGAACGCTTGATCCGAGTTGTAGAGGAAAGGGGTGAAGCCGATGGTTTTAACGCTAGCGAGTCCGTGCAGATCAGGTTCGGTCATCGTGTTACTCCTTAGTTCGAAGCGCCGCGACTTTCGTTACCACGCGAAAGGGAGGCAACTGTACGCAGGGTGGTAAACCGGGAACCAAGGAAACCGGCACGCCCGAAGGCGTCCCACGCACAGCCGCCATAACTTGAGGAGCGCGCTGTTGCGATGGTTTCTCCGGGTTACCACACCCGATCGCTGAATGGGTCAGCGACGTCCGGAGAGTATCCCGTCGAAAAACAGCGCAATAGAGCGGCACAGCGCCCCAACAAGAGTTTCGGAGTTTGCCTACAAGGTCTGTGGGCGTCATCTGATATTGCGAGACTGGAAGTAAACGATACTAAACGTCACGTACGAACCGACGTGTGCACAGCATTCAGGTTCGTATGACGGCATCAGCGGAACAAGAAGTACAGGATGAACCAGAGGAGCTTCGGATCGAGAAGAAGACCAGTGAACGATTGCTCATCTTTGATTTGGTCCGCGCAATCAGCCATGACGATATGCGGGCAAGGTATGCAGCGATTAGTGATCGACCCAAGGGCTTGACGACCCGGCATCGGCAGTGAGACAAGTGTCCACGTTTTATGGAATGTGGACACTTGAGGTTTTGAGCTAAATGAAGAGTCAAGACATTTTACTTTTGTTCAAGATGGCCAGTCTCCACGCTCAGGAAGAGAACCTCTTGGGGGAGATGGAGGCCGAATCGAATTCGGACAGGGTCGAAGAGCTGCTCAGGCCTTATGTCGTCAGCCCAATGACCGCAGGGGAGAGTGTGGGGAAGCCATTGGTCACCTACTCCACTGATGGGGAAGACACAATCTTCCATCGCAGCGAACTCGATTCGCCTTTCGCTGATGGGCCAGGCTGGGAGGGATGGGCGGAACCAGCATCTGATCCACCGCTGACAAGTT
Organism: Pseudomonas sp. Sample_11; assembly: GCF_004307505.1. Taxonomy (NCBI): domain Bacteria; kingdom Pseudomonadati; phylum Pseudomonadota; class Gammaproteobacteria; order Pseudomonadales; family Pseudomonadaceae; genus Pseudomonas; species Pseudomonas sp. Sample_11. Next base: position 7,926 of record NZ_RCOD01000106.1, on the reverse strand, counting down.
GGAGCGATCGGTACTCTCTGCGTGCGCTGTCTGCCTCTCTCGGACTGAGCAAAAGCGAAGTCTCAAATGCTCTCGCCCGATGCCGGGAATCCGGATTGCTCATCCATGACTACGACACCGGGCTTGCCAAAGTGCACCGCCGGGAACTGCTGAAAATTACCGAGTACGCGCTGAAGTACTTCTTCCCGGTCAAGCCTGGCGCGATGGTTCGTGGCATACCCACAGGCTTTGCGGCGCCTGCGCTGTCCAAAAGCATCAAGAGTGCGGGTGGTTTGATTCCGGTCTGGCCGGATGCTCAGGGAACCGAGCGAGGCCAAGCGATAGAGCCGCTTTACAAAACAGTGCCGGAAGCGGTGAAAAAAGACCGGATTCTTTACCACTATCTGGCGCTCGCTGATGCAATCCGTCTGGGTGGTCCGCGTGAGTGTGGTGTGGCAATCAGTATTCTGAAGGCAGGGATGGGGCTGAAATAACATGTCGTCAAACGCGGATCACAACTACGAACTCATTGAGTTCGTGGCTGGAGGCTTGGGCGAGGCGTTTCTCGCCGAAGTTGCTTTTGTTGGCGGTTGCACAACCGCCATGCTGGTTACAGATACAGCCGTGCTGGACGACATTCGTTTCACTGATGACGTTGATCTAGTGATCGAGTTGGCCGGTATCAGCGCCTGGAACCAACTCACCGAACGGCTGGCGGCCAAGGGATTCAAGATCACGGGTGAGGACGAGGTGAATTGTCGTTTTCGCTTCAATGACGTTGTCGTGGATGTCATGCCTTCCGACCCTGCAGTGCTCGGCTATGCCAACCGCTGGTTCGTCGAGGGGCTGGCGAGGGCGGATAAATTCACCCTGCCCAGCGGCACTGCCATCCAGATATTCCAGCCCGCGTATTTTCTCGCGACGAAACTGGAAGCTTTCGCCGGTCGGGGAAATGGCGATCCTTATCACAAGGATGTCGAGGATATGATCATCTTGATCGATGGTCGGCCTGAGCTGTTGGAGGAGGTGGTCCAGGCTGACAAGGACCTCAAGGCATTCATTACAGAGGGAGTCCAGAAGCTGATGGCGCTCGATGGGGTTGGCTACGTGATCGAAAGTTCAGGCTCGGTGCAGGCGAATCCAGGCAGAGGGCAGATTATTCACAGGCGTATGAAAGCGCTGGCCAGCGCATGAGATACCACTCCCGATCAATCACTGGGCAAGCCAGCAGGGCAAATAATGACTATGCCGGAGCGACCTGTGAGGGGGAGGGTGGTTTTTTTGTTGTCGCGGATGGCACTTCCAGGCGCGGCAGTGGACAGCTGGCTGAAAGCTTCGTAAGCGGCATGTTGGCGGCTCATTCCACACGGATGGAGCTGGGGGGCTATCCTGCAGACCCCGGAACTGTTGAGCGTCTATTGGCTTCAATACTGGCGGATTTTCATGCGTCGTTGCCTGCTGATCAGACGGGAGCCATCTGTTACCTGATTGGCTTGGTCGCTCATGACCGACTCACCGTTGCATACGAAGGTGACTGTTCATGCGGGATTGCAACACTGGCGGGAGCCATCGAGTGGATTACGCCACCTCACTGCAAGGCCAATTGGCGGCGCGACCGTTCGCACTGTGAGTTGGCGCGAGACCCCGCGCGAAATTCGGTAACACGATGCTTGAAGATCAATCGGGTTCCGAACCCTGACTTTGTTTGGTGTGCACTGGAGGCTGTTGAGCGCTTGGTATTTGTCACTGATGGCTTCTGGGCGGACTTGACGCAAGCCCAGCAAAGCATTTTGTTGGCGGCGCCGGACAGCGACTTTAGCGTTGGCGACGATGATGTCACGTGGATAGATGTTCAGCTTGGCCCGCAAGGCTGATGAGCTGTCTGAATCCAGCGCCATCCCTTGTAGGAGCGAGCCTGCTCGCGAAGGCGTAGTGTCAGTCGACGAATCTGTAAACTGACCCACCGCTTTCGCGAGCAGGCTCGCTCCCACAGGGATTTTGGTGGCTGTTGGGATGTAAAAAGCCCCCGTAACTGCGAAGTTGCGGGGGCTTTTTGTGGATGCGCTTCAGATCACTCTTCGGCGACCGAATCCTTGCTCTGACGCTTCTGGATCAAATCCACCAAGCGCTTGGCCAGCGCCGGGTAGTTTTCATCAAAGTGATGCCCGCCGGGCAGTTTCACCGCTTCGCCGACAGCAGTCTTGTCGGTGCAGCCGCTCTCGTCGGTCTCTTCTTCACCATAAATGCACACAACCTTCGCCGCCGGCAGCTTGGCCATTTCCGGGCCGGTCGCGGCTTCTTTGCCGGCGTTGCCGAGCCAGCCTTCGACTTCGATTTCGAAGCTGCCGGTGCGGGCGAAGGCGAGCAGGATGATGGCGTCGACGCGTTGCTGTTCGTTCTCTGGCAGGCGGTTGTAGATCGCCGGGAGTACGTCAGCGCCGAACGAATAGCCGGTGAGGATGAAGCGTTTGGTGCCCCATTTCTGCCGGTAGTGCTGCATCAGTTCGGTGAGGTCGAGCGCGCTTTGCTCCGGGCTCTTGTGTTGCCAGTAGTAGCGCAGGGTGTCGATGCCGACCACCGGGTAGCCGATCTTGGCCATTTCCCCGGCCACGTCGCGGTCGAGGTCACGCCAGCCGCCGTCGCCGGAGAGAAACAGGGTCACGGTGTCGTTGGCCTGACCGGCCGGCACTTCCACGACCGGAATCGCCAGGCCACCGTTGGCCTTGTCGCCGCCGACGAGGATTTTGCGCAGTTCGTTGTTCAACACTTGCGGCAGGTTGATGTCGTAGTCGCTGATGCTGGTTTCGGCGTTTGGTTGATCGCGTACGAAACCTGCGCTGGCGTCGTCCGGGTTATCGTTCCACGCCACCAGCCAGTGGCCGTGGGCGGCGGATTTCGGCAGCAGGTGGGTGCAGCCGGGCTTTTCCAGAGCCAAGTCGACGGAGATGGCCTGGGCCTTGTCGTCTTTCTGTTCCGCCAGCCAGCGCCATGCCAGCACAGCGCCTGGGCCGATGCCGCTGACCAGGGTGGCCGGGCCATTCAGTTCACGCAGGCCCGATTGCAGGGCGCGGCTTTGCAGCAGGCAGTCCTTGGGCAGGATCACCTGGACGATCTGCGCCGAGGCGCTGCGGCTGAGGGTGGTCAGTTGTTTTTCGGAGAGCTTCTGTTCGTCGGTGACGGCCACCAGCACCTGAGCCTTCGGCTTGTTGCCGGGGATCACGCGGGTCATGGCCGTGCCATCGGCGGGTTTCAGTTGTTCGACGGTCGGTTCCGGTGCCGGGCGTTTGAGGTACCAGTAACCGCCGCCGGCAATCACGGCCAGCACCAGCAGGGCGGCCAGGATGTACTTCAGGGAGCGTTGAATCATCAGCGTTTCACCAATCCAGTCAAGCCGCCCGCGATCAGGGCAGCAGTGTCGGCCAGTGCCACGAGCGGATCGAGTCCGGCGGGCACGGCCATATAACGGGGTTCCCAGTCGGGCTGGAACTTGTCTTTGAAGCGGCGCAAGCCTTGGAAGTTGTACAGCTGCTCACCACGGCGGAAAACCATCGAGCCCAGGCGCTGGGTCAGCGGTGCGCCGCGCCGGGGTTGCAGCCCCGACAACGGCACCATGCCCAGGCTGAAGCGCGCGTATCCGTGACTCTTATAGTGTTGAATCAGGCCGACCATCATGAATTCCATGGTCAGCTTCGGCGCTTCCGGGTGCGCGCGCATCAGGTCGAGACTGGCCAGGTCGTGGCTGTAGGTCTCGAGCAGATTGGCGAACGCTACCGGGCGGCCTTCGAAGCGAATCACCGCAATGCGGAAATGCTTCAGGTAATCGTCGCTGAAACGGCCGAGGGAGAAGCCTTTCTCGCGCACGTTCTTGCCGGCCAGCCAGGCATCGGAAATCACTTTCAGCTCGTCCATCGCCGCCTGCCCCGGCTCATGGATTTCCAGCGACAGACCATCGCGGGTGCCACGGTTCCAGGTGTAGCGCAGGTCCTTCATCTCCTTGCCCTTGGCTTCCAGATCGAAGCGCAGCAGATCGACCCGGGCTTCTTCGCCGAGCTTGATCGCAGTCAGGCCGATGTCCATGTAGTACGGCAGGTTCTCCGCGCGCACTTGATAGAACACGGGGCGCGTGTGGTGGATGTCGCAGAGATCGCGGAACTGCCAGATCATTTCCGCACGTTGCTGGCTCGGCCCGATCGGGTCGTACAGCGCCACCAGACTGCGGCCACGACGGGCGTACATCAGGAACGCCTCATCGTTGGGATGAAACAGCAACGCCTTGTCACCGGTCAGCGCGAGGCCGCCGTCGGGTTGTGACGAGACCATGAGGATTTTTGCCGCGCGATCCAGTTCGTCCGGCGTCGGCAAATGAATCACCGGGCGCGCGGTGCGCAGCAGCCAGGTCAGGGAGATGATCACCAGCAACACCGCCGCGCCGAGCAGCGAGCGCAGACCACGCGGCGCGTCAGCATCGAGGGTGAACTGCCACCACAGCTGATGGCTGTAGGGTACGTCCTGATAGGCGAACAGCAGCAACCAGGCCGAAGCGCCCAGCACGCAGAGACTGGCGACCAGATACAGCGGCGAAAACGGCAGTTCGGTCAAACGGCTCGGGCGATAGAAGGAGCGGCGGAACACGCCGAGCAGCGCGGCCGTAAACGTCATCAGCGTGGCTTCTTCCCAGTCGAAGCCTTTGAGCAGCGAGAGCAGGGCACCGACCAGCAGCAGAATGGTGGTCAGCATCCACGCCGCCGACAGGCGTCGGCGCAGACCTTGGGCGAGCAACAGACACAAAACGCCAATCAGGCTGGCGCCAAAGTGCGAGGCATCGACCAGACGATGCGGGATCAGAAAGCCGATGTGCTCCAGACGCGTGTCGATTTCCGGTGTGGCGCCGGAAAACAGCAGCACCACGCCAGACAGAAACACCAGCACCGCCAGAACCGGCGCGGCCAGACCGGACGCGGCGCGCATGGTCTGGGATTGAAACAGGCGCTGGCCTTCGTTGATCAGCAGCAGTACGCAAGCGACCAGCAGCGGCAGCACCACGTAGATCAGGCGATACAGCAGCAGTGCGGCTGCCAGCGGCGCGGCGCCGAGCTTGTCGGCAAACGCGGCGAGCAGAATCGCCTCGAACACACCAACGCCGCCCGGAACGTGACTGAGCACGCCCGCTGCCAGTGCCAGCAGATACACCAGCAGGAACGGCGCAAACGGCGGCGCTTCCGGCAGCAACAAATACAGAACGGTGGCGGCAGCCGCGACATCGAGGGCGGTGATTACCAGTTGCAGCAAGGTCAGGCGTCGACCCGGCAGGCGCAATGTCCGCCGCCCGGCACGAACCAGCAGATTGTCGGGGTAGGGTTGTTCCGGCAGACGACGGCGATAGATGCCTATCGCCAGCACTGCACCGAGGATCAGTACGGCAGCGGCGACCGAGCCGAGCAAGACTTCGGACAATCCCAGCGCTTGCGAGGCGGCGGGCAGGTTGCTCAGCGTGGCCAGCGCTGCCAGTGGCGGCAATGCGCAGCCCAGCGAGAGGCTGGCAAATAGCGTCATGTGCGCGACTTCCGACGCACCGACGCCCAGTCGCGCATATAAACGATAACGAACCGAGCCGCCGGACAGCAGCGACAGGCCGATCGCATTGCCGATCGCAAAAGCGGTGAAACCGCCGAGCGCGAGGGTGCGCGGCGGCAGTTTTACGCCAGCGTAGCGGCTGGCCGACCATTCATAGCCGAGCAGAATGATGAAACCGACCACGGTCGCGCCAATGGCGCCGAGCAGGGCCGGTTTCGGCACGTCGAGAATCGAGTCATGCAGCGCGTCGAGATCAAGCTCGGCGAGCAGATGGCGGCAGGCAATCAGGGCAATGGCAAACAGCAGCAACGTGACGGCCAGACCGATCGGCTGACGGTATTTGCTTAATCGATCCAGCCAGCGCAAACGCTCGGGTTTGATCGGTTGTTCTGCTGTAACGGTGTCTTGTGGATCAGACGAGTTGGCGCGCATCAATCACCTCTTGGATTGTGCGCGACAGGATGGAGGTATCCAGCCAAGTTACCAATCCCTGTAGAAAAAAATAATCACAAAATACTACGCCTCTCGTCGGGCATCGGCGAGGGCAGTTCCTGGATTGCAGAAGCCCTGTCTGCGACTCAAGCATAGTCGCAAGTCAGTGGTTCTGATGATCCCCAGCGGTTCACTGCACAGTGACAGATCATTGTTGCGAAAGGACTTTTTCAACAGATACAAAAAAGGCCACTCTTTCGAGTAGCCTTTTTTGATGTTTGGTTGCGGGAGCCGGATTTGAACCGACGACCTTCGGGTTATGAGCCCGACGAGCTACCAGACTGCTCCATCCCGCGTCTGTGTGGCGGCATTCTACAGGCGAACGACGAGGTGTCAACCGCTAATCCCGGAATGGGCCAAATAACTGCGAAATCGCGGCAAACGGTCGCGGGTGGTGCGTAAGTTTCGGAAATGCAACGAATTGCCGTTTCGCTAGCGATTGAGCAGGGCTTCCGTTTGCAAAACAGACGCGCACAAAAAAGGCCACTCTTTCGAGTAGCCTTTTTTGATGTTTGGTTGCGGGAGCCGGATTTGAACCGACGACCTTCGGGTTATGAGCCCGACGAGCTACCAGACTGCTCCATCCCGCGTCTGTGTGGCGGCATTCTACAGAGGTTCGCGAGTGTGTCAACCGTCGATCTGGATAAATCTGTTGAGGTTCAAGCGCTTAGCGTCTTTTCGCGGCGGTTGGCCGGCGCGCAGGGCAGGTAGCGCAAGGCTTTCAGCTCTATTGCACCTTGATCTGTGATTGAAAAAATAAATTCAGCGGAAATCTCCTACGGTCGGAAAAGAACATTCAACCACTGGTGCTATATACAGGTGCCAATGAGATACTGCCGCTCCGGCTTGCCACGTTGTCTTTTTCCGACATGACCCAGCGAAAAATCATCCACATCGACTGTGACTGTTTCTACGCCGCCATCGAGATGCGCGATGATCCGCGTCTGGCCGGCAAGCCGTTGGCGGTGGGTGGTTCGGCGGATCGGCGCGGGGTGATCGCCACCTGCAACTATGAAGCGCGCGCCTATGGTGTGCGCTCGGCCATGGCTTCCGGTCACGCGTTGAAATTGTGCCCGGACCTGACCATCGTCAAGCCGCGCATGGAGGCTTATCGCGAAGCTTCGAAAGAAATTCATACGATCTTCGCCGATTACACCGACCTGATCGAGCCCCTGTCGCTGGACGAGGCCTACCTCGATGTGTCGGACAGCGCGCACTTCGGCGGCAGCGCCACGCGCATCGCTCAGGACATTCGTCGCCGGGTCTCCAATCAGTTGCACATCACCGTTTCCGCAGGCGTTGCGCCGAACAAGTTTCTGGCGAAGATCGCCAGCGACTGGAAAAAACCCAACGGTTTGTTCGTGATCACCCCGGATCAGGTCGAGGAGTTCGTCAATGGTCTGCCGGTAAGCAAACTGCACGGCGTCGGCAAGGTCACCGCCGACAAGCTCGGCAAGCTTGGCATCGTTGACTGCCAGCATCTGCGCGAGTGGGGCAGGCTGGCGCTGGTGCGCGAATTCGGCAGTTTCGGCGAGCGCTTGTGGAATCTCGCCCGTGGAATCGATGACCGGCTGGTGCACAACGACAGCCGGCGTCAGTCGATCAGCGTGGAAAACACCTACGACGTTGATCTGCCGGACTTGCGCAGTTGCCTGGAAAAATTGCCCGAGTTGCTCGATACCCTGAAAACCCGCATGGCGCGGATCGACAGCAGTTATCGACCGGGCAAGCCGTTCGTCAAAGTCAAATTTCATGATTTCACCCAGACCACGCTGGAACAGGCCGGGGCAGGGCGTGACCTGGGCAGTTACCAGTTGATGCTGACGCAGGCGTTCAATCGCGGCGGCAAACCGGTGCGGTTGTTGGGGGGGGGGGTGAGGC